>JAHJFL010000028.1 GCA_018824795.1 bacterium
AGTGATTTTGGTAAGGCGAGAATCTATAATGATTCACTCAAAGGGTATCATAGCGGGACGGATTACCGTGCAGATGTTGGTACTCCGATTATTGCAAGCAACGATGGAGTTGTTGCTCTTGTCGAGGAGCGTTTTTATTCGGGAGGAACGGTTCTTGTTGACCACGGACAAGGTATTTATACCTGCTATTTTCATATGAGTAAATTCAATGTAAAAAAAGGTCAAAAGATTAAAAAAGCACAACTTTTAGGACTTTCAGGTGCGAGTGGAAGAGTGACCGGTCCACATCTGCATTTTGCTGTGAGAATAAACAAAGTGCAAGTTGATCCGCTACAATTTATAGAACTCATAAACAACAAATTACTTAAGGAAATTTAATGACACTTTTTCAAATCATCATGCTAGCTGCTTCTGGATACTTTGCGTTTAAAATTTATGAACATATTCAAACACTTAAAGATGTAAATCCAGATGAGGAAACATCTATGGAAGATGCGCCAAGAACAGCGGAGGCATTTTCTACTTTTTCTCCTGAATCACTTATTCAAAGAGCCGATGAAGCTTTTGAAAACGATGACAAAGAAAAAGCTTTGGCACTGCTCATAGAGGCAAACGCGAAAGATGTACGCAATGAAGATACGCTCTTTAAAATAGCCTACATTTTAGGTCAGCAGGGTAATTTAGATGAGGCATTGGAATATTACAATGAAGCTTTGGAAATTGATGAGCAAAATGAGTTTGTACATAATGCAATGGCTTCTATTTACAGACAAAAAGAAGAGTATGCTTCTGCAAAAATGCATCTAAACGCATCTTTGGAAATTGACAATGCAAACCCTGTAACATATTACAATTTTGGAAATCTTTTAGTAGATATGAATAAAAAAGAAGAAGCCATTAAAATGTATGAAAAAGCCCTTGAACTCAAGCCTGATTTTAATGAGGTAAAAGAAGAGTTAGAAAAACTGAGAGACTAAAAGATGAAAATTTCAGAGATATACAAACAGCTTAACGAACTCTCACCCTTTGAACTCCAAGAGTCATGGGACAATTCAGGTCTTTTACTCGGTGATTTTTCGCAAGAGGTAAAAAGAGTTGTTTTGAGCATTGATGTAGATGAGTCATTGATAGAATCAATTGAAAATGATACGCTTTTGATTACTCATCATCCAATTATTTTTGGAGGCTTAAAGCAGTTGGAATTTAGTAAGTATCCTGCAAACCTCATTCAAAAGATGATTAAAAAAAATATCTCCAATATTGCTATGCATACAAATTTTGACCAAACGCACCTCAATGCATATGTAGCCAAAGAGGTACTTGGATATAAAATAATAAAAAAAGATGGTTTTGTAGCCTACCTAGAAATAAATGAAGATTTTACAACTTTTGCCAAAAAAGTATCTACTGCGTTTGGACTGCCTCATGCGCGTTGTGTAAAATGCAGCGACTATGTTAAAATAGCTGCACTTACGACGGGTTCCGGATGTTCACTTATGCGTTCAATTGAGGCAGACTGTTTTTTAACAGGCGATGTCAAATACCATGACGCGATGGAAGCAAAAAGTATCAATTTGTCACTAATTGACATTGGCCATTATGAAAGTGAACGCTTTTTTTCACAAATTTTAGCAAAGCATTTGAAAAATTTAGGTTTAGAAGTTATAATTTCATCATCAGAAAATCCATTTACTTATATTTAGACACTTTATAGTAAAAACGGTAAACTCGAGAAACCCAAAGGAGTCCAATGAACAAGCACCTTAAACAACTTATAGACCTTTCAATAGTAGATAAAGAAATCGATGCTTTTGAACCTCAGATTGAAGAGGCAAATTATAGTTATGAAGCAGCATTAGCAAAAACTCAGAGCATAAACTCAGATATTGAGAACTTAACGCAAGAGATTAAGACAGAAGAAGTAAAAAAAGCAAAAAATGAACTTCATCTTAAAGAGTTGTCACAAAAATTAGAAGAAAACGCAAAAAAAAGTTCTGAAATCAAAACTGAGCGTGAAATGAAATCTCTTCAACTTGAAGAAGAGATAGCAAAAGAGCAAGTAAGTTTCGCAAATGAAGAAATTGAAAGACTTGAGAGAATTATAGATTCTAAAAAATCACAAGTGCAAACTGCAAAAGTCACACTTGAAGAACTTAATACAAAATTAGAATCTGTAAAAGCGGATGTTGATGCGAAATTAGAAGTTATCAATGAAGCAAGACAAAAGGTGTTTGTTGAAAAAGAAAAACTTCTTGGTGAGGTAAATCAGAAAGGTTTAGCGTTTTACCAAAAAATCCGTCGCTGGGCAAAAAATTCAACAGTAGTTGAAGTTGAAGATCAAGCATGTATGGGTTGCCATATGCTTATCAGCGATAAAGTGTATGCTGATGTTATCAAAGGCGATGAAATCAATACTTGTCCACACTGTGGTCGTATCCTTTATATAAAAGCTAGCGAAGAATAGGCCTTGTCGCCATTTACGGTACTCTATTACTTTTTAAGTGTAACGCTCTATCTTGTAGCGTTACCTCTTTTAATCTATCTCTCTTTTAAACCAAAGTATAAACAATCCATACCCGCGCGTTTTTTTCTTTTAGGTAATCCTAGATTTAGCAACAAAGAGAGTATTTGGTTTCATGTCTGCTCTTTAGGTGAAACAAGAGCATTGAAGCCTCTTTTGGAACTTTTAGGGAAGCAAGATATTAAAATAAGCACTATAACCCAAACAGGGTATGCAGAAGCTAAAAAATATAATGCAGAGCTTCGCTATTTACCGTATGAGATGTTTTTGCCTTTTTGGATGAGAAAAGAGAAGCTGCTTGTGGTCTTAGAAGCTGAGTTTTGGTACTTACTTTTTAGAGTTGCATTTTCTAGAGGTACAAAAATTATACTTTTAAATGCACGCATTTCTGAAAAAAGCGCAAAAAAATATTTACAATTTGGCTGGTTTTATGAAAAAATTTTATCGAGAGTAGAGATTATTTTCGCTCAAAGTGAAGCCGATAAAAATAGATTTTTAGCATTAGGTGGCAGAAACATAGAAGTAGTCGGCAACATAAAACTTGCTGCAAAGATAGAAAAAAGCAAAGAGTATTCAAAGCCGGAACAAGTGTGCATTGTTGCGGGAAGTACACATGAAGGTGAAGAAGAAAGTATCCTCAAAGCTTATGTTGAGTATAAAAAAATGCAAGATGCCAAACTGATTGTAGTTCCAAGACATCCTGAAAGATTTGAGAGTGTTTATGGGCTTTTACAAAAATATGCGACTAACAACAGTTTAACTTTTTCTCGTTTTTCACAAACGCAAGCTTTAGAAACTGATATAATTTTAGTCGATACAATGGGTGAACTCAATAACATATACGCAATCAGCGATATAGCAATTCTTGGCGGTGCGTTTAACGAAGATGTCGGCGGGCATAATCCGCTTGAACCTGCTCATTTTGGATGTAAAATTATTACTGGCAAGCACTTTTTTCATCAAAAAGAGCTTTTTAAGTATGTACATCATGTTCAATATGTAGAGCCAAATGAAATATACAAGGCACTCAAAGAGTGCAAAAATTTACCCTCTTCAATGGTTGAAGAGAAGATAGATTTAAACAGAGTAGTAGAGATGATACTCGAATCCAGCAAAGGAAACAGATAAGATGGAACAAGAAAAAGCATACAAACTTTTAGCAATTCAAGAGGGTATATCAAACAATGAAGCAAAGTCTATGATAGACCGTGGCTTGGTTTATGTAGGGAATAAAAAAGTTCTAATAGCTCGTGGAGACATTGATAACAGAACCACTTTTAGAGTAGAAAAAGTAGAAAAAATACGACCGATTTTTGAAAATGATGATTTAATCGTCGTAGACAAACCTGCATTTGTCAACTCAGATGAAGTTGAGAGACAATTTAAGCCCGCAGTACTTTTACATAGACTTGACCGTGAGACAAGTGGTGTTTTAATGCTCGTAAAAAATGAAGAGTTTCGCGAAAAAGCAATTAAAGAGTTTAAACAAGACAAGGTTTATAAAGAGTATATCGCTTGGGTTGAAGGTATTATGAGTGAGCCTGTTGAAGTGGACAGACCTATTTTGACGCAAAAGAAAAATAATAAAGCCTACTCAAATGTATCTTCAAAAGGAAAACCTGCAAGAAGTGAATTTTTCCCAGACATTGTAAGTGCGAATAAAACAAAAATTAAATGTATTATTCACCACGGAAGAACACACCAAATTCGTACTCACCTCCGTTATATCGATCATCCGATTGTTGGAGATGAACAATACGGCGGACGCCGTGCAAAACGCGTAATGCTTCACGCATATAAAGTAAGACTGCTTGGTATGGAGTTTGTAGCCCAAGAGCCAAAGGCATTTGTGAACTTTGAGTAGGCTTAAAGAAAAATAAAAGCAAGATTTAGATAAAATTCGCAACTTTTTACATCTAAAAATAATAAGGAGAGAGTCTCATGTTTGATACGTTAACAGAGTCATTTACAAGTGCTATTAAAAAAATTCGTTTTCATGATGATGACAAAGCACTTTCAAAAGCACTGACTGAGCTCAAAAAAAACTTATTAAAAGCGGATGTAAACCACAAAGTTGTCAAAGAACTTATAGATAAAGTCCAAATTGAGACAAAACTCAAAGGCATCGGCAAAGATCAATTTTTATCTGCTTTAAAATCTTCTTTGTATGAACTTTTAGAGATTGGCGGAAGCAGAGGTTTTGTTTTTGCTCCAAATCCTCCGACTGTAATTTTAATGACAGGACTTCAAGGTTCTGGCAAAACAACTACAACTGGAAAGCTAGCCAACTATTTAAAGAACAAGCAAAAGAAAGTCTTAGTCGTTGCAGCTGACTTACAGCGTTTGGCAGCGGTAGAGCAGTTACGCCAAATAACTACACAGATTGGTGTAGAACTTTTTGAAGATGAAAGCACAAAAAATCCGGTTGATGTTGTAAACGCAGCGCTTAAAAAAGCTAAAAGCGGAATTTATGACGTTGTGCTCATAGATACTGCCGGACGTTTAGCAATTGATGACGAACTCATGAAAGAGCTTGCAGATGTTAAAAAAGCAGCGCAGCCAAATGAGATTTTTTATGTAGCTGACTCACTAACTGGTCAAGACGCTATTAAAACTGCTGAAACTTTTAAAGAAAAAATTGGAATTCATGGGGTTATATTAAGTAAATATGACGGTGATTCTAAGGGTGGGGTTGCATTAGGTCTCTCATCTCAAGTTCAAGTTCCACTGCGTTTTATCGGTAGCGGTGAAAAAATGGAAGACTTGGAAGTTTTTCTTCCTGATCGTGTTGTAAACCGTCTTATGGGCTTTGGAGACATTGAAGGCCTTGCAGAAAAAACAGCTTCTATTATAGATGAGAAGCAAGCAAAAAAACTTACTAAAAAGATTCAAAAAGGCCAATTTAATTATAATGACTTTTTAGAACAGATGGAAAGTATGAAGAAAATGGGAAGCATGAGCTCAATTATGGGAATGATTCCAGGCATGGGCAATATGTCTAAAGCCATTAAAGATTTTGATTTTGAAAACTCGAGTGAACTTAGAAATATTAGAGCTATGGTTTCTTCTATGACACTCAAAGAGAGAGAAGACCCTGATCTTTTAAATAATTCTCGTAAACAAAGAATAGCAGCAGGATGCGGTTTGACACAAGTTGAAATAAACAGAATGATTAAGCAGTTTAAAAATGCAGGAAAAATGGCTAAGAAATTCTCAGGACCAAAAGGGATGAAAGACCTTCAGGCAATGATGGGACAGATGGGCGGTGCAGGGGCACTTCGAAGATAGACTTCACTTTACAAATGTAAAGTTATGAACTCATCTGAGTTTATAACTCTGCATTTAGGTGCAAAATTTAACATATACAGCTAGTTGAAATATAACTAGCGCAGAGAAGGACACAACATGGCAACAGTAATTCGCCTCACTAGAATGGGAAGAAAAAAACAACCTTTTTACCGTATCGCGGTAACAGATTCACGTAAACGTAGAGATGGTGGTTGGATAGAACTAATTGGTCACTACAATCCAATGAATGATGAGAAAACTATGGTAGTTGACGCTGAAAGACTAGATTACTGGTTAAGCGTTGGTGCTAAAATGAGTGATCGCGTTAAAAAGATTACTGGTCGTTAATTATGATATCTGATTTTGTCGCTAATTTTGCAAGACTGATAGCTTCTTATCCAGAAGATGTTAGAGTAGAAGTAAAGCAAGGCGATGAAATATCTGAAATTGTTCTCTATGCAAACCAGGCCGATATCGGTAAACTGATTGGTAAAGAGGGCAAAATGATTGGTGCAATCAAAACAGTTATTTCTGGCTGTAAAGCAAAAGATGGTATGAGTTACCGTATAAATGTCGAAGCAGTTTAAAGATAACGAACTTCTCCATATAGCAACAATAGGTAAAACTGTTGGGCTAAAAGGTGATCTGAAGTTTCATATACATTGTGATTTTCCTGAGCAGTTTAAAAGTGGAGCGTCTTTTTTATTACAAAATCAAGAGAGAATTACTCTTGAGAGCGTAAATCATGAAAGAGGTCTCATTAAAATTGCTGGAATTACAAATCCGGAAGATGCGAAAAAGTTTACGAATGCGCATCTTTTTACAACTCATGAAGATACTAAAAAATCTTGCCATCTTGAAGATGGACAGTTTTTTTGGTTTGACATTGTAGGTTGTATGGTTTATGAAAATGATTTGTACCTTGGGGTAGTTGAAGAAGTTGAGCGTATTGCGATAAGTGATTATTTAAGTATTGAGACAAGTGAAGACCTTGTCAAAAAAGGTCTTTCTAAAAGCTTTTTAATTCCTTATCACAAACCATTCATAGAAAAAACGGATATAGATAAAAAAATTATATTGGTAAGTGGCGGCTTAGATATTTTAGAAGCTTCATAATGAAATTTACTTTTGTAACGCTTTTCCCAAACCTTATAGAGGGTTATTTTCAAGACTCGATTTTAAAACGAGCAATAGATAAAGATCTTTTAGAGATTCATTATTTGAATCCAAGAGATTTCAGCGAAAATAAACACTCAAAAGTTGATGATACTGCTGTTGGCGGTGGAGCAGGAATGGTTATGAACCCTCAGCCTCTGTTTGACTCTCTCAAAGAGTTGAAAAAAGAGGACGAGGATGTCCATATTGTTTTCTTAACACCGGTTGCAAAACCTTTTAGACAAAATGATGCTAAAAGGTTGGCAAACAAGAACCATATAGCATACGTCAGCGGAAGATATGAGGGCATAGACGAAAGAGTTATAGAAGAATTTGCTGATGAAGTTTTTAGTATTGGTGATTATATCCTGACTGGTGGGGAACTGGCATCTTTGGTTATTTGTGACGCAGTTTCTCGAAACATCGAAGGTGTTTTGGGAAACAGTGACTCTTTAGAGATAGAGAGTTTTGAGACTCCTCTTTTGGAAGCTCCGTCATTTTCAAAACCTAAAGAATATGAAAATAACAGTGTCCCATCAGAATACTTAAAGGGAAATCATAGTAATATTCGCTCACTAAAATTAGCCCTGTCTGAATGTAAGACTAAATTTTTCAGACCAGAGCAGCTATTAAAGCATAGAACAAGGAAATCTTATGAGAAATAAGTATATAGAAAACTTTGAAAAAGCACAATTGGCAGAGAAAACTCTTCCAGACTTTCGTGCGGGCGACACTGTTCGTTTAGCGGTAAAAATTAAAGAAGGTGACAAAACTCGTATTCAAGCATACGAAGGTGTTTGTATATCTAAACGCGGTCAAGGAACAGGTAAAACTATTACTGTTCGTAAAATTGGCGCTAACAGCATAGGAATTGAAAGAATATTCCCAATATACAGTGATTCAATTGATGAAATTACAGTTATTCGTCGCGGTCGTGTTCGTCGTGCGAAACTATTTTATCTTCGTGAACTTGCTGGTAAAAAAGCTCGTATTAAAGAACTTAGAAGAAAATAATTCTTCTAGGCTCTTGCCTCTTATTCAAAAACTACACCTTCTTTACATAATCAATTTTTCAAAATAACCATTCAAATTTCATTTCCACTATTTAGCTTCTTTAAAGCGTTTGTGAGAAAAAATTGTTATAATTCCTCACACAATAAAAGGAATAGCCTTTATGATATTAATGATAGACAATTATGATAGTTTTACTTATAATATAGTCCAATACTGCAGAGAGCTTGGTGCTGATTTAAAAATAATTAGAAATGATGAAATGAGCGTTGAAGAGATTGAAAAACTTAATCCGGAGAAGATTATTATCTCGCCTGGCCCCGCAACACCAGATGATGCAGGTGTAACACTTGCAGTGATCAACCATTTTAAAGACAAGGTGCCAATACTTGGCATTTGCCTTGGACATCAAAGTATCGCTCAAGTTTTCGGTGCGAATGTTGTGCGTGCAAAAAATATGATGCATGGGAAAGTTTCAAAAATGAAACGAGAAGGTGAATGTCAGATTTTTAAAGACCTACCACAAGAATTTACAGCTACGAGATATCATTCACTAATTGTAGAAAAAGAAAAGTTACCTGAGAGCATTGAAGCTACTGCGTTTAGCGAAGATGATAATGAAATTATGGCTTTAAAAATTAAAGGAAAAGATATATACGGTGTTCAATTTCATCCTGAATCTATCATGAGCGAATATGGACATGAAATAATAGGGAATTTTTTAAAAATATGATGCATAGATTCATCTTATTCCTAATTTTAGGGTTTGATGCACTTCTTCTTTTTCTTCAAACTTCAGAAGTTTCCATTTCCTACGATGAAGCGCTCCTATTATACGGGGAGGGCTCATTCTTACAGCTCTTAATTAAAATTTCTTTATATATTTTCGGACAAAACGACTATGCGTTGCGTTTGCCTATGATTATGTTACACACTTTGAGTGCATTTCTTCTTTATAAAATATCCGATAAATATTTGACAGATGAAAGAAGTAAATTATGGCTTGTGCTTATATTTATTCTTTTGCCTGGAGTTATAAGCTCTGCACTACTTTTAAACAGTGCCGGTTTAGTTATCTTTGGCTTATTGTTATTTGTCTATATTTACCAAAATTACTCACATAATTTGCTTTTTCCTCTTTTGGTGGCGTATTTATTTATTGAGAGTGATTTTGTTTATCTTTTCCTTTCTTTAGTCTTCTTCGCATTTACTATAAGAGATAAAAAGCTTTTTCTCGTCAGTTTACTTTTGTTTATGTTCTCTACATACTTGTATGGCTTAGATATTTCTGGTTCACCGAGTGGATATTTTCTAGATATTATTGGAATATACTCAGCAGTGTTTACGCCTATTGTATTTATCTACATATTTTATGTGCTTTATAGAAGATATTTTACAAAAGAGATGGACTTATTGTGGTTTATTGCTTCTATCACACTTTTAGTCTCTATTTTACTTTCATTCAGACAAAGAGTAGATATAGAACATTTTGCCCCATATGTGATTTTGGCACTTCCTCTTGCAGCAAAAACTTTTGTAAGTTCTTATAAAGTAAGATTAAAAATATTTAGAAAAAATTATCGTAATATTTTTACCCTCTCTTTGATTTTCTTACTTCTGAATTCATTGGCGGTTTTTTTTAATAAAGAGTTATATAGATTTATAGAAAATCCTAAAACACATTTTGCATATAAAATGCATGTGGCTAAAGAATTGGCACATGAGCTCAAAAATCAAAATATAAATTGTATACATACAAATAATATAATGGCACAGCGTTTGAGATTCTACGGTGTGAATAATTGTGACTCATACACTTTAGTGGAAAATGAAGTCACCGATACAAGCACATTAAATAGTGTAACAATAAGTTACAAAAATAAGCCAATATTTAAGGGTCGTGTTACTAAAATAAACAAATGATAAATCTAATTAATACTTACTATAAACTGAAGATATTAATAAATAAGAATATGCTAAGATAAATTCCAAATATCAATACAGGGAGTTTAGATGGCTCAAAAAGCGATACGAGAATATGATGCTAAGTCGATTTTAGCAAAACACTGGGATAAATATTTTCCAAATTTTACTTATGCATATGAGACAGTTTTGGTTCAAAATGGATCAGAACTAGCTGCAGTTGCAAAAGATAAGAAATGGTTAAACGAAAAAGCACTAGTTGCTAAGCCGGATATGTTGTTTGGTAAAAGAGGTAAGAATGGATTGGTTCTTTTTAAAGATGCTAAGCCTGGTGATGTTTCTTTAGCAAAAGCAATTTCATGGATTGATGAAAAGTCATCTACTGAACAATCAGTATATTTTTCATTTGATGGTGATACACCAACAGGTGAAGCAAAAACAGATATGTTGACACATTTCGTAGTTGAGCCATTTACACCACACGCTCAGGAAGAAGAGTATTATATTTCTGCTACTTGTGTAGGCGATGACGATGTTCTTTACATGTCAGCTGAAGGTGGTATGGAAGTTGAAGAAAACTGGGATAAAGTAATCGAAGTAAAATTTGCTATTACTGACACTGAAGATGAAATCGCTTCTAAAATTCGTGCAAACATTCCAAAAGATGTAGCGGCAAAAGATAAAGAAGGATTTGCAGACTTTGCAATCGGCTTTTTCAAAGCGTACAGAGAATTAAATTTTGCATATTTAGAAATTAATCCTTTCGTTATGCAAGGAAGCAAAATAGAATTATTAGATATGGTTGCTAAACTTGACGATACTGCTGGTTTCATGATGAGAGAGTTATGGGGCGATGTAGAGTACCCAACTTCTTTTGGTATGGAGGAAAAATCTCCAGAAGTTTTAGCTATTGAAGATGCTGATAGTAAATCGGGTGCTTCATTAAAACTTACAATCTTAAAACCAGAAGCGAGAATCTGGACTATGGTTGCCGGTGGTGGAGCTTCAGTTGTGTATGCTGATACAATCGCAGACTTGGCAGGAATCGAAGATCTTGCTAATTATGGTGAGTATTCTGGTGGACCAACTACAAGTGAAACAAAATTTTATGCAGATACATTAATTGATCTTATGACAAGAACTCCTGATAAAGATGGAAGAGAAAAAATATTAATTATTGGTGGAGCCATTGCAAACTTTACAGATGTTGCAAAAACTTTCACAGGTATTATTCAGTCATTTGAAACGTATGCTGACAAAATGAAAGAGCATAAAGTTAAAACATATGTAAGACGTGGCGGACCAAACTATGAAAAAGGTTTAAAAGACATTAAAGAGGCAGCGGATAGATTGGGTCTTTATATAGAAGTTTATGGGCCTGAAACTCACGTAACTGATATCGTGCGTATGGCACTAGCGAAGTAAGGGGAAGAAATGGCAAAATTATATAC
>JAHJFL010000029.1 GCA_018824795.1 bacterium
ATGCATTAGCTAAAGCGAAGTACGAAGATGGCTTTTGAAACACAACTACAAGAGTTAGTTTTGAGAGACATTTAAATATTAAGGAGAAAATTATGGCTGCATTACGTCAAATTGCATTTTACGGAAAAGGCGGGATTGGTAAATCTACTACATCTCAAAATACGCTAGCTTCAATGGCTTATTACTTTGATAAAAATATTATGATTGTTGGGTGTGATCCAAAAGCGGATTCAACTCGTTTAATCTTACATGAGAAAGCACAAAACACTATCTTACAACTAGCTGCAGAAATGGGTACAGTTGAAGATTTAGAATTAGAAGATGCACTAAAACCGGGTGCAGGTATATTTGCTCCTGAAAATCCACATGGTTGGATTCAATGTACAGAATCTGGTGGACCAGAGCCAGGAGTTGGTTGTGCAGGTCGTGGTGTTATTACAGCGATTAACTTTCTTGAAGAAGAAGGTGCTTATGAAGCTGAAGGTCTTGACTTCGTATCTTATGACGTTCTTGGTGACGTTGTTTGTGGTGGATTTGCTATGCCAATTCGTGAAGGTAAAGCTCAGGAAATCTACATCGTAATGTCTGGTGAGATGATGGCAATGTATGCTGCAAATAACATCTCTAAAGGTATTTTAAAATACGCTAATACTGGTGGAGTTCGTCTTGCCGGTCTTATCTGTAACGCTCGTATGACAGACTTTGAATACGATCTTGCAAAAGCTCTTGCAACAGATCTTGGTACACACATGATTCACTTCGTGCCACGTAACAATATCGTTCAACGTGCTGAGATTCGTCGTATGACAGTTGTTGAGTACAGCCCAAAAGCTGACCAGGCTATTGAGTACAAAGAACTTGCTCGTAAAATCATTGCTAATGATTTCAAAATCATTCCAACTCCATTAGAGATGGACGACCTTGAAGACTTAATTATGAAATTTGGTCTAGACTTAGAAGCAGACGAAGATAACATCGGTAAAGCAGAAGCAGAGGCTTAATAGTTCATTTATTTGAACGCCATACGAAGCTAAGCTCCGTATGACTACGCTAGCCGCTAAGGCACTAAAGCACAAAAATGCTATCGGCATTTTCGTAAATTATGTGTTCTTGTAAATACAATTTAGTGTGTCTCCCTTGAGGAGACTAACATTCTCATAATGAAAAGAAAATAATAGATAAAGAAGGAGAATTTTATGTTTATTTTAGGTTTCCACTTCCCAGCAGACATGGGTAACAACGTTCCAGACGAGGCAGTAATTGCAAAATTAGACGAAGCAAATGTTGATACAAGCGGTATTAATGAAATCAAAATGATTACAGAATACCACGGTCAAAAAGAAGAGCTTTCTTATACGAACAAAGATACATTTATGTTCAAAGCACTTGTGCATTATGTAAAAACAGCAGAAACTGATTATATGATTTATACAAATCGTTATCAAATTGCTGAGATTTCTAAACGCGTAGATACTGATGATGAGACTTTAGCTCTTTGTAAAAAATTTGATTCTATGGCTCACTTTAAGATTACAGCTGCGTAATAGCAGTCTGTAACAGTGTGTAAAAAATAGAATAAAAAGAATTTAAAGGAGATTACTATGGGTCCAGAGTCATTAGAAGCAAGACAAAAAGCTGCGATTGAAGAAGTTTTAAAAGCGTATCCTGAAAAAGCTGCTAAAAACCGTGCAAAACACTTAGGTGTAGGCGGTCCAGAAGACGAAAGTCAAAAAACATGCGGGAATGTTCGTTCGAATAAGAAAACTGTTCCAGGCGTTATGAGTCAACGTGGATGTGCGTATGCAGGTTCAAAAGGCGTTGTATGGGGTCCGGTAAAAGATATGGTTCATATCTCTCATGGTCCAGTTGGTTGTGGTCAGTACTCTCGTGCTGGTCGTCGTAACTACTATATTGGTACAACAGGTGTAGATACATTTGTTACTATGAACTTTACTTCAGACTTTCAAGAAAAAGACATCGTTTTCGGTGGAGATAAAAAACTTGATAAATGTTTACATGAAATTGATGAACTTTTCCCATTAAACAATGGTATTACAGTTCAATCTGAATGTCCAATCGGTCTTATCGGTGATGACATCAATGCAACTTCTAAAATGTACGCTAAAAAAACAGGTCACGTAATTGTTCCAGTAAACTGTGAAGGTTTCCGTGGGGTTTCTCAATCACTTGGTCACCACATTGCAAACGATACTGTTCGTGATTATGTATTTGATGGCAAAGTTGACACTTTAGGTGAAGAGATTGCTGTAACTGATTATGACGTTGCTATTATTGGTGACTACAACATCGGTGGTGATGCATGGTCAAGCCGTATTCTTTTAGAAGAAATGGGTTTACGTGTTGTTGCTCAGTGGTCAGGTGATGCTACTCTTAAAGAGATGGTTGCTACTACTAAAGTAAAA
>JAHJFL010000141.1 GCA_018824795.1 bacterium
ATTTTAAGCTTTATATTATGATAAGTTCATTATAATCACGGTCTTCAAATGGACGAGTGGGTGAGCGGCTGAAACCACATCCCTGCTAAGGATGCGTACTGGTAACGGTACCGAGAGTTCGAACCTCTCCTCGTCCACCACGAAGACCTATTTTTAGGGCTTTCAAGCACCTTTTAAAAAATCAAAAAAACTCTTGCACACTCCGAATCACTTATAAATGTTTATACTTCTGTCAAAATCATTATTAAAACTATCCAAATAATTTACATATACATCAAAAACCATTTGAGTATTTGCGTGACCTAAAAGCTGTGCAAGTTGTACAGGTGTAACCAAATTATTATAAAGCATATTTGTGGCGTATGTATGACGTGCGTTATATGGTCGTCTGTATTCAATTCCAAGTTCTTTTAAAGATGGCTTCCAAAATTTTTCTTGAAATACATTAGTAGTGTTATATGGCTTATTGTATTGAGTGACGAATAAATATTCATGCTCATGTAAATTATAAAGCTCTTTTATATATGGCGAAAGTAATTCTATAATGGGAATATCACGAGTACTAGTTCTAGTTTTTGGTGTACTCTCTCCAAATCGTGAGCGTGTTCTTTGAACTCTTATAATATTTCTATTAAAATCAATATCACTTTTTTTAAGTGCAATGATTTCACCCGAACGCATACCAGTATAAAACGCAATAGCAAGATAAAAACGATAATTATCATTTGAGGTTAAATTCATAATTTGATTTACTTCATCAGCAGTAAAAGGTTTTATTCTTTCTTTATCATTTTTTGGAGGGCGAACCATGCGAACTGGATTTTTGTCTATAACTTCATCATAAAGAGCCTCTTGTAAAATGCCAGATAATACACCTAAAAATATTTGTTTAGATTTACCGCCTACGTCAGTAATAGCATAGAGCCATCTTTTAACATCACTAGGTTTTATTTGATTTACTTCCATTTCACCAAAAAAAGGATTAAGTCTATCACGAACAATATTTGTATATTTGTCGAGTGTAGAGAATTTTAATTCATGTTTTTTAAATTCAAGAAATAAAGATGAATAGTGATTAAATTTAGACATTCTATGAACTTGCCGGTATAACGGTACCATTATGCAAAGAATTACATAATCTGAACATATCACCACGAATTATTTTTTTAGCTTCCTTGGTAGGATTTAGCACTATTATTGTTCTCTCAAGTGCATTTTTAAACTTCATATAATTACGACAATTTACAGAACAATATGTTCTAGGTTTATTTATGGTTATATCTTCAAAATTATTTCCACATACTAGACATTTACTAATCATTTTAAATTCCTTTATCTTCAAAGGAAAACAAATTTCTCAAAGTATAAACTAAATCATCAAACTGTTTAGGTGTTAAATCTGCAAGGTGTAATCCTTCTTTTTGAATACCTTTAACAAATTTAATAGATTGAACTTGATAACAATAAATCTCATTACCTAAATTATATGTATCTATTGAAAGAATGACAAATGATAATTTTTTATCAAAAACAAAATTTATATTTTTTATATCATCAAAACCAGAAATATCATCATGCCATTCACACATTCCCATAATATATGGATTTACAACTTCATTCATTTTAAAACTCCTTCAAATTCAAATTTCATATCTTCCATCGCTGTGAGTTTCAGCCGCTCACCATCAAGTAAGCCTTTTTTTATCATCAAATTACGTGTGTACATATAATGTTTATCGTCTACCGTATCTATGTCAATGCCATGAAAATAGTCATATAGCTCTAAATAACCCATTTGGTAAGGTGCTTTTTTAACTTTGTTAAAATTACCGCCAAAATATACAAATTCCTCACCGTCAATGATTACATCAACTGGATTTTTTTGTTTTTCTCTGAATAATGGCTCATATTCAGCCTCAAGATAAGTGTGGTCGGTATCTACAAGTTTGTCGTACCAATTGACGGGTTTAGCAGTGTAGATAGTGCCATGCTCATTGTCAATTTTTGCGATTTTATTTGTTTGAGTATTGATATAGATTGATAAATCCTCGGAAAGATAATCCTTTGTTAAATCTCTAAGCGTGTACATGCCATTGAGTTTTCTATATACTTCAAGAGCTACAAAAGTGCGTGAAGTATAAAAACGAGAAATTCCATGATGAAGATACCAGAGTGTTAAATTTGTTAATTTGTCGCTGTTGTCGCCTCGTAAATCGTCAAGCGTTTTTAAGACATATTTCATCAAATAAGAAACAGGGCTTTTAACGTCAGTTTCAATTTTGCTTTGAGGAGCAGGAAATAATCTGTTTAACGAAGTAACAATAGAGTTCACTTTATCAGCAGGAACAAATAAACTCATGTGTAAGTGTGGTGTGCCGTCTTTGTGTGGCTCAGTGACACGGAAATAGCATCTATCATCTTTTTCAATGCTTTTATAACTTCTATCATCAAAAAGCTTTTTTAAGAGCTTAGAGAGTTGCTTAGAAGCATTACGAGGTGTATATTTGTCAATTGTATTACTGAAGTCTAGTATAGGCTCAATGAATGGTATGTTTTGAGAAACATGAGCATTTAAAAATTTATATTTTTTATTGTCAGATTTATTTTTTATAGTCGTAATATATTTACGACCGCCAAACTTTTTATTATTGATTAATCTGCCTTTGAATGTTTTTTTAGAGTGCCATTCAGTAGGGAGAGTAATAGTAATAAAAATGTTTTTAAGACCTCTTTGCTCTGCATATTCGTATATGCTCCATGCACGATGTTGCAACTCTGCTATGTATCTGTCAGAATTCATATAGCTATTTGCTACAAAGTCAGCAAAAGGGATAATTTTATTATCAAGCTGTATGCCGTTTGCACTCATAAACTCTTTATTGAATTTTATTTTGTTATGAGTTTGATTAATTTGAAACTTTGTTAATCCGTAATTTTCCATTTTTGCCACTTCCTTTTAAATTTTAAATCGTGTCCGATAACTTTTTATAGATAGCCAAGACGCTCGGCTAAGCCTCGCTTAAATCTCGCGATTTACTCGCTCCTCACTAAGGCGTTCGTCGTTGCGTTTTCTGCGAGATTTTCTGTATTAAATAGTGAATTTTGTTGTATTTCTGGTTCTGGTTCAAAAACTCGATATAAGACATGAAGCTCACCATCTTTCAAAGCTTTTGGAATTAAATAATGATAGTCAGTAAACTTTGCAAAGGTTCTTTTTGAGATAGTTTTTTCAAAAGGTGTTAAAGTATAAATTTCATTTTTTATCTCTTCAAACAAAAGATTGAGTTTATAATTAATGACTATATGTTTAAAATATTGCATTGATATAGATGTGTTTTCATATTTTCTGTCAATATTCCAACATGATTTTTCATCACACCGAATATCTAAAATAATATAATCTTCATTTTGAGCTTGAGTAACATAATCACTTTTTTCTTCAATTTGTGCAGCTGCTTTAGTTTCTTGTTTTTGATTAGATTCATCTTCTGGAGGAGCATATTTATAAGCAAAAAGTTTAAAGAGTGAAATCATTACAACGATTGCAAAAACCATAATTAGAAGAAATTTATATAAAACTTTTTTTGGTTTATCGGTTTCACCGGATTTGTATAAATCATAAATTTCTTGTTTAGTAGTAATAGTATCACTACCAAATTTATTATTTGGATTAAATGGAATCTCGTCATAATGTATATAACGCAATTGATTATCTCTAAATTGCTTAGATTGTTTTTGAGCCTCATAATAAATTTCTGTATGTTCTAAATAGTCAGGATTAATTTGTTTAGGGCCCTGGGCAATAATAATAATTTGTATTTTAAAGTGTCCATGATAAGCAAGAAACCAAGATATGACATCATCATACTTTTTAAATCTAAGTGATGCTTCATCAAAAACAATTAACACATCATTGATTTTATGAGAATAGGCATAACGATTAAGTTCTTCATCACTTTTTTCATCAAGGGCCATTTTATGCAATGCTGTAAGGTGTTTATAAAAATCATCCCAAACAAGTTTATAAGCGAAAGATTTAGAACCTCTATCACGGAAAGTTTGATTTATTTCTTTAAATTTAAAACCTGCGATATTGGTAAGTATATAAGAATATTTTGGATTAGAATTTTCATCTTTTAAATAATTGTCAAAAATATATTTAACAGCTCGATAAGATTTACCAGAACGAGGACGTCCAAAAAAATAATCAATCATACTAATCTCTTTTTATTAAGATATTGCGTTTCCTCAAAAGTCCAAGTTTGTTGTAATATCATGTGTCACTCCATGTGTTAAATTTAAGAACGTACGAAAGCTAAAATCTGTTTTACTCCAAAGCCAGCTACGATAATAGTTATATAAAGACTTATGCCATCTAAGAAGCCAAAATAAGCACCTAAAGCCATTAATTGATTAGTAACTATATGCGGAGCTACAAGAGATTTAATATACATAAAAGCAGCAGTTAATAAAGCCGTAAAGATAGTAAAAATCATCATCTTTGCTACAAAAGGATGTTTAATAATAAAAGCGATTATTGTTGCAAAAGCAGAAGCAATAAGAGGGATTAAAGGCATTATACAGTCCTAAAAATGGTAATAAAACCAAGCAATGCAAAGATAAACATAATCAAAGAACGCATTTCAGCAATAGGAAAACCGTCAAGCATAGAAGGCGTAAAAATTGTAACAGTAGTACCATGTAGATTGACGGAATATGTTGGAAGTGTTACACCTGTACTATGAGCGAAGCCAAAAATGTTGTCATAATTTAAAAGAGAAAAGCTGTCTGAAGCCTGAGTTTGCAAAGATGAAAAAGTAGAGGAACCGTCATCAGTTAAATCTGTATTTAAAAAAGGATCATCACCGAATAAACCACCATCTAACTTATCAACAACAGAACCAATACCCACTTCTAGTTGGTCTAAATTAGTGCTTACAGTATCTAGTTTTGCGGCAAGTGTATCACCAGTAGTTTTTGCATTATCATTTCCACTTTTTATAGAATTATCTATTGCAGTTAAACTTGCATTTGCTATTTCAGATTTTGCAATAACATTTCGTAAATTGTCATTTACTTCTTTTGTAGAAGTTAAAATCTGATTAGAAACTCCAATAATATCAGTTAATTTTTCATTGGTTTTTATAGCCTCATCTTTTATATCTGTCAAATGCGTATTAGTGATATTTTGAGCATCAACAATAGCTCGATTATCAGCAGTCGTAGAATTAGAATCAACAGTTGGATTGTCAGACGGAGTAGGAGGAGGAGCATTTAAAAGCTTTAAAAAACAAAAATGTACATTAGGACAATTAGAAGAATCAGGAACATCCCAAATATGTGAACTGTATCTAGTATTGTCAACCTTCGCTATACATTCAGCTTCAGTATCAGGAACAGCAGTATATATATAACCAGAGGGCTGATTATCAGTAGGTGAATATCTTGCACAAGTATCAGGTAAAGGAGGAGCAGTATAATCATGTATATAACAATATTTACGAATACAAACAGGATTTAAATCTCTTGTATCATAAGCAGAATCACAATAAGTTAAACCACTAGAAGAACCAGTATCAGGATTAGTAAAATTGTAAACAAAATCACCACAATAATCATCAAGCATATTAGCCTTAAAAACATATTGTGAAGTATTATAAATACGACCCCATCTATTATTTACCACATGAGAATCACCAATACAAGTACCATAGTCAGGATGGTTAGGGTCTTGAATATCAGGAATACCATCACAATCGTCATCTTCGTCGACATCAGCAGGAAGATTATGACAAGTAAGAGGTTTTGGAGTAGCGTATAAATCAACTTGAGCAGAAGAATCACAATTATTTACATAACAAGTTTTATTCTCATAAGTATAAAAACCAGTATTAAAAGAAGCTTGACAAGCTGATAAATCAGGGTAAGAGCCTAATTTTTCATAAGGAGCAGGAGGAACAGTAATGGGAACACAAGGGATAGTACCGTAAATAACATAACTTACATAAAAGCCCGGACCATTTCCTGCACAATAAGTAACATTATATGTAAGCCAATCAAAATGTTTTGTAGAAGTTGCAGGATAAGTTGGGTCATATTGACTATGTAAAGAAGCCATAGTGTCAGAAGCTCTTTTATTACATTGAGCAGTTAAAGACAAGCCTGAATAATATCCACTCTCACCAGATTGTGAATAAGTCGCGGGAGTTGATGTCAAATTGATAATAGCACCAAAAAGAGAAGAATTAATATATAGTAAACTATATACTATAAATAATATTTTTTTCATAATAATTACACTCTACCA
>JAHJFL010000136.1 GCA_018824795.1 bacterium
TAAAGAAGCACGTAAATCAGTTTTCTATGCAACTGGTTTTATTGGTTACTTTTACATTTTAACGTTCATCATCGGTTTTGGTGCTATCGTTATGGTTCTTGGAAATCCTCAGTATTTAGATACTGTAAAACAAGCAATTGATGGCGGACAGCCAATTCTTGGCGGAAACAATATGGCGGCGATTCACTTATCACACGCTGTGGGTGGTGACTTCTTCTTAGGTTTCATTTCAGCAGTTGCGTTTGCTACTATTTTAGCGGTTGTTTCTGGTCTTACACTTGCGGGTGCTTCGGCAATCTCTCATGACCTTTATGCTTCTGTTATTAAAAAAGGTAATGTTGATTCAATGAAAGAGATGAGAGTATCTAAAATAGCTACTGTTGTTCTTGGAATTGTTGCTATCATTATGGGTATTATGTTTGAAAAACAAAATATCGCTTTCGTTGTTGGTCTTGCTTTTGCTATTGCAGCATCTGCTAACTTCCCGATTTTATTCCTTTCTATGTATTGGAGAAAATTAACAACTCGTGGAGCACTTATTGGTGGTTCATTAGGTCTTGCGACTGCAGTTTTACTTGTAATTCTTGGTCCAATCGTATGGGTTGATATTTTAGGAAACGCAACAGCGATTTTCCCTTATAAATATCCGGCACTGTTCTCTGTAATTGTTGCGTTTGCTGGTATCTGGTTCTTCTCGATTACAGATAACTCTCAAAATGCTAAAGATGAAGAAGCTGCGTTTGAAGCACAATTCATTAGAGCACAAACAGGTATTGGCGCTGATGGTGCGACTAGTCACTAGTAAATTTTAAGGCTCTTCTTCTCCTGTTTGAGTCTTGAATTTTCTTATTACAGTTCGAGTCTCCAAGTTCTGCTTGGGAACTCGATAATTGTTTATATTTGGAGTATAAGTTGTGAGTATTTTAGACCAAAGAAAACTTATTGCGTCTATCCATCCTTTTGAGCTTTTAAGTCCTTTGACTTTGGACAATCTTATGAAAAAGATTGACATAGCTTACTACCCAAAAAACACACTTCTCATCTCAAAAAACTTACCCTCTATTGCATTTTACATTATAATCAAGGGTTCGGTAAACGAGTATATTGATGACGAGCTTCACAATGTTTACGGTGAAGGTGACAGCTTTGATGCAGATGCACTTATTTATAACAAGACAGAAGCCAAATTTACAGTAGATGAAGATCTCATCTGTTATGAGATTAAAAAAGAAGATTTCTTACTTCTTTTGGAAGACAAACGCGTACAGAGCTATTTTTTACAAGATTTCGTAACACGTCATCAACATTTAAAAGATTATGAGGCACAAGGTGATTTAACTCCATTTTTAATGTCAAAAGTTTCAGATATGTATCTGCACAAAGCCTGTGTAGTTGAAAAAAATGAAACTATTTATGAGTCGCTCAAAAAAATGAAAAGTTTAAAAGCTAAGGTAATTATCATTAAAGGTGAGCAATATAAAATTCTTACAGATAGTGACTTTATAGATAAAGTTTTGCTTGCTAAAGTAGATACAAATGCGACTATCGGCTCAATTTCTGCAAAAACTCTGGTGAGTATAGACATTAATGACTTTTTATTTAATGCGCTTTTGCTTATGACACATTATTCCGTTAAAAGAGTAGTGGTTATGAAAGATGGTGAGATTGCCGGAATTTTGGAACAGCTCGATATGCTCAGTTATTTTGCCAACCATTCACATCTTGTAGTTGTGCAGATAGACAAAGCAAGCAGTATAGCCGAGCTTAAAAATATACAGGGTGACCTCAGAAATCTCATTAGTATCCTTCACAGTAAGGGTGTCAAAGCAAGATACATCACCAAACTTGTCTCAACGCTCAATGAGAAAATCTATGCAAAAGTTTTTGATTTGTGTGTAGAAGAGAGTTTAAAAGAGAAGTGTGCTCTGCTTGTTATGGGAAGCGAAGGCAGGGCGGAACAAGCGCTTAAAACTGACCAAGATAATGCACTGATAATAGAAGATGGCATGGATATATCGCTTTTTGAAGAGCCAATGATGAAGCTAAACGCAGCTCTGTTGGAAATCGGTTACCCAAAATGTAGTGGCAATGTTATGGTAAGTAATGAGTTTTGGAGAAGAAGTGTTGATGGCTATAAAACGCTTATAGACTCTTGGAATGAAAGTTTTAATGAAGAGAATCTGCAAAGTCTCAGTATCTTCTTGGATGCCAAATGTGTTTGTGGAAACTCTAGCTTACTAGTAGAACTTCAAGAGTATCTCCAAAGAGTTTTTTCTGCAAGAGATGATGTTTTAGCACATATGGCAAAAGCAGTACTCAGTTTTGAAACACCGCTTTCACTGTTTTCAAATTTTGTACTGGAAAAAAACCATGACAATAAACTAGACCTTAAAAAAGGCGGAATTTTTGCATTGGTTCATGGAGTGAGAATACTCTCTTTAAAGTATGACATTAAAGTTACAAATACCATAGAAAGAATTAAAGAGTTAAACAATAAAGGCATTATAGACAAAGAGTTTGCAACAGAACTTATAGAGAGTTTTGACACCCTTTCGTCCATACGTCTTAATGGAATGTTGGATTCTTTGGATATACAAGAGAGTAATTATATCAACCCTAAAAAGTTGGAAAAAAACCAAAGAGATTTGCTTAAAGACAGTTTTAAAATTGTCAACAAGTTTAAAAAGTTTATGAGTTTCCATTTTCATTTAGAGATGGTAAGTTAGTGTTTTCTTTTTTTACTAACTATAAACGCAAGAGAAATTTTGCAAAATTAAAAGATGAAGAGTTTAAGTTTTTGTTTGAAGAAGATTCAAGCGGAGAGTTTATTGTCTTTGATACTGAGACAACAGGGCTCAATCCTAAAGAGGATGAAATCCTCTCAATAGGTGCTGTAAAAATAAAAAATAACAAGATCTTAACATCTGAGACTTTTGAAATTTACATCAAAAATTCTAAAGAGATAAGCGCTAAAAGCATCCAAATTCATGGGATTCGCCCTTGTGATTTACAAAGTGCGAAAAATAGTGACGAAGCTATTAAAGAGTTTCTCCATTTTATTGGTTCAAGGCCATTAATTGGGTACTATTTAGAGTTTGATGTTGCTATGATAAACAAGTATATAAAGCCAATGCTTGGTATTACTTTACCAAGCAAGATGATCGAAGTTTCTGAGATATATTTTGAGAATAGAATTACTTTAATCCCTCAAGGAAATATTGATTTACGCTTCGATACAATCTTGAAAAATTGTGATGTGCCCAATATGGGAGCACATAATGCAGTCAATGATGCAATCATGACAGCGATGATATATTTAAAATTAACAAAGGAGAGTTTCAATGTCGGAAATTCAAGCAAAACCAGTTTTTAAACCAAATAAAGAGTTCAGCAAGAATGCTAGAATTAAAAATATGTGTGAGTATCATGAGTTGCAAGATTGGGCAACTGAAGATTATGAAGGTTTTTGGGGCAGTTTTGCAAAAGAAAAAATAACATGGATTGAACCATTCACAAACACTATGAATGAGAGTAACTTTCCATTTGTTAAATGGTTTGAGGGCGGTAAATTAAACGTAGCTGCTCAATGTATTGACAGACACTTAGATAGCAGAAAAAACAAAGCGGCTATTATTTTTGAAGGTGACCGTGGTGACAAACAAGTTATTACTTACTTAGATTTATTTTACAATGTAAACAAGTTTGCTAATCTTCTTAAAAATGAATTTGGTGTACAAAAAGGTGATAGAGTTGTTATCTATATGCCGATGATTCCTGAAGCTGCATATGCAATGTTAGCATGTGCTCGTATTGGTGCTATTCATTCTATCGTTTTTGGCGGTTTCTCTGCTGAAGCATTGAAAGATAGAATCGAAGATGCTGAGGCAAAAGTTGTTATTACAGCTGATGGTGCATACAGAAAAGACAAACCGTATATGCTAAAACCGGTTGTTGATGAAGCAATTGATGCTAAATCACCAGTTCAAAAAGTTCTCGTTGTTGAGAGAAACAATGAGGATATTACTTGGGTAGCAGGAAGAGATTATTCGTATAACGAACTTATCAAGCACCAGTCACCAAAATGTGAAGCGGAAGTTATGGACGCGGAAGATCCACTTTTCTTACTTTATACTTCAGGTTCAACTGGTAAACCAAAAGGTGTTCAGCACAACTCAGCGGGCTATATTTTATGGGCTCAAATGACTATGGAATGGGTTTTTGATGTTAAAGAAAATGACACTTACTGGTGTACTGCCGATGTTGGTTGGATTACAGGACACACGTACATAGTTTACGGTCCACTTGCAATGGGTGCTACGACCGTAATGTTTGAAGGCGTACCGACTTATCCGGATGCTGGACGTCCTTGGAAAATGGTTGAAGAGCATAAAATTAACCAGTTTTATACAGCTCCGACAGCTATCCGCGTTTTACACAAAATGGGTGAAGATGAGCCGAGTAAATATGACCTTTCAAGCTTAAAAGTTCTTGGAACTGTTGGTGAGCCGATTGACCCTCCGGCATGGAAATGGTATTATGAAGCAGTTGGCGGAAGCAGATGTGCGATTGTAGATACGTATTGGCAAACTGAGACAGGTGGACACATTGTTTCTCCTCTTCCAGGTGCTACACCAATTAAGCCGGCATGTGCAACATTTCCATTACCGGGAATTATGGCTGAAATTTTAGACCCAAAAACAGGCGAGAGAGTTGAAGCAGGTGAGGGTGGTTATATGTGTGTAACACGTCCATGGCCTGCAATGATTCGCGGCGTTTGGGGAGATAATGAAAGATTTGTAAAATCTTACTTTGGTGATGTAAAAAAAGATGGCAAACCTGTTTACTTCACAGGCGACGGCGCAATCTATGATGAAGAAGGTTACATTACAATCACTGGTCGTACAGATGATGTTATTAACGTTTCAGGGCACAGAATGGGAACAGCTGAAGTTGAAGCTGCTATCAAAAAGCATCCAAATGTAGCTGAAGTTGCAGTTGTTGGAAAACCTCATGAACTTAAAGGTGAAGGTATCTTTGCTTATATTGTTCTCAAGTCAGACAATGGTATTGCAGATGAAGTTGAAGAGGTGAAAGCTATCAATAATATCATCAAAAAAGAGATTGGAAACATTGCTCTTTGTGATGATATGGTTTTTGTTTCAGGACTTCCTAAAACGCGTTCAGGAAAAATCATGAGAAGAATTCTTCGTTCAATTGCCAAAGGCGA
>JAHJFL010000137.1 GCA_018824795.1 bacterium
AAGTAATTTATCTTTGTCCTCAGCACCTGTAAGCGCGTAAAAACCATCAAAAAGAAGTTTTCTGCCGCTTGCACGGTAGATGTTGTTCTCTCCCGTAAAAGTAATGCTTTGTTGCTCGAACAGGGCATCTTCCATTTGACAAGCCATAAAACGCTCGTAAATGAGACGGTAAAGTTTGATTTCATCTGCTTTTAAAAACTTCTGTGCAACTTCTGGAGTAAAGTGAAGCATAGTAGGGCGAATAGCCTCATGAGCCTCTTGTGCTCCTTTTGCTTTTTTACCGTAAAACTTCGGCTCATCTGGGAGATACTTTTTACCAAATCTGTTTTCTATAATGCCGCGAACCGCACCAACAGCTTCTGCAGCCATGTTGAGTGAGTCAGTTCTCATGTAAGTAATAACACCCGAAGTCCCATCCGGTGTTTTTACACCTTCATAGAGCGTTTGCGCGACCATCATTGTTTTTTTAGGAGTAAAGCCTAATTTGCTTGAGGCAGTCTGTTGCAAAGTAGAAGTCATAAATGGAGGTGGAGTTGCACTTTTTCTCTGTTTGGTTTCTATGGCTGTAATGGTAAAACTGTCTGCGTTTACGCTTTTGACAATTGCCTCAGCCTCTTTTTTGTTTTTAATAGAGAGTTTTGAGAGTTTTTCACCATTATGTGAAATAAGTGCCGCTTCAATATCTTTTTTGAACATTGTGTCGATTGTCCAAAATTCTTCAGGAATAAAGGCTTTTATTTCGCGTTCGCGGTCTACGACAAGTTTAAGGGTAGAAGATTGAACACGCCCGCCAGAGAGCCCTTTTTGAATTTTTGAACTTAGAAGCGGAGAGAGTTTATATCCCACAACGCGGTCAAGCAGACGACGAGCCTGTTGAGCGTTTACCATATTCATGTCTATTGTGCGGGCAGATTCAAGTGCATGGTTAATAGCTGTTTTTGTTATCTCATGAAAAACAATACGCGGAAGTTCTTCCGGATTCTTCTTGATAGCATGCGCAATATGCCAGCCAATAGCTTCACCCTCGCGGTCCTCATCGGTCGCGATATAGATAGTGTCGCACTTTTTCGCAAGAGCGGCTATCTCTTTAACGGTGGCTGCGTTTTCTTTAGCAACGCTATAAGCGGGTACAAGGTGTTTTGTGACTTCATCTATGGTAATTCCAAAACGCGACTTTGGCAAATCACGGATGTGACCTTTAGAGGCAATAACCTCATAATCTTTGCCCAAAAAGTTCTTGATAGTCCGAGCTTTAGCAGGTGATTCGACGATAATTAAGTTCAAATAGCGTTCCTAATATATATAGTATAGTTGTTTTTTTGATTTTGGAAGTGTACCCGAAAAAAATTAAATTGAGAAAAAAGAGGCGCACAGGCAAAAGATTTTAACAATATTTGCAAATTTATTAAAGTTATATTTTTAGTGACCGATTTAGTTAGCATCAAGGCAAGGATGTCAAGATACAAAATTAACTGGGGGCGTAAGGCTCTTACCCGAAAAGGATTTATTATGGGATTTAGAATTAACACAAACGTTGCGGCAATGAACGCACACACAAATGCTAGTATGAACAATCGTAACATCGATAGTTCACTTTCAAAATTAAGTTCAGGTCTTCGTATTAACTCAGCGGCAGATGATGCTTCTGGTATGTCAATCGCAGATTCACTTCGTTCACAAGCTTCGGCTCTTGGTCAAGCTATCAACAATGCAAACGATGGTATTTCTATTGCTACAATTGCTGATAAAGCGATGGATGAACAAATTAAAATTCTTGACACTATCAAAGTAAAAGCTACTCAAGCTGCACAAGATGGTCAAAGTTCAGGTTCTAGAAAAGCACTTCAGTCAGATATTTCAAGACTTACTCAACAACTTGATAATATTGCAACTCAAACTTCTTACAATGGTAAAAGTTTACTTTCTGGTTCATTCACAAATGCATCTTTCCAAGTAGGTGCTTATAGCAATGAAACAATCGGTATGACGATTGGTGCTACATCTTCAGATAAAATTGGTCACACTCGTTTTGAA
>JAHJFL010000138.1 GCA_018824795.1 bacterium
AAAATGTCGCATAATTTTGATTCACTTAATGTAAGTGTAGCCGGAGCGATATTAATGGATAGGATGCGTGTATGAGTGAAAATTTTACAAAATTAAAAGAGATAGGTTTAGCAGAAATATCTGAGCAGACTCATATCTCCAAACAACATATAGAAGCACTTCTTCAAGAAAATTTCAAGGCTTTGAAAAAAGTACAGTTTTTAGGATTTTTATCGATTCTTGAAAGAGATTATCGTCTTGATTTGAGCGAGTTAAAAGAACGTGGTCTTAAATTTTACAGTGATGGTGAGTCTGCAAAGCCGGCAAGCGTTTTTATTGAGAAAAGATCTCAAAAAAGTTCTAAGGCTATTTATATACTCATTGCATTGATTATTTTTATTTTGGCTATTTACTACAGTCTTGGTTCAGAGAAAGCTGATATTGAAGTAAATGCGACACAGGTTCAAAGTGTGACGCAAGAAATGGAAGCCTTAGTTGAAAATAACGTTTCTGAATTGAACAACTCTTTGAATGAAACTAATGCAAGTTCTGAATTAGCCGAGGATATGGATGTAAACGCACCATCTGAACCTCTTCAAACAGAGACCGCTCTGCCAGCTAAAGAGATGAAAAGTATGGCAAATTCTTTGAAAATTCTTGCCAAAAGTAAACTTTGGTTTGGTTACATAGAGCTTGGTACAGAAAATAAAACGCAAAAAGTATTTTCCGGAGATCTTGAGTTAGATGCAAGTAAAAACTTCCTTCTTCTTTTTGGACATAATAATGTAGAAATTGAACTTAATGGAGAAAAACAGGAATTTGAAAAAAATAAAAACATACAGTTTTTATATAAAGATGGAGAACTCTCTCAAATTAGTTTAGATGAGTTTAAAAAGCTTAATAAGGGTGAAAAATGGTAAAACTTTTTCTATCTTTATTTTTACTTTGTTCTCTCTCTTTTGCAGGAGAACAGAGTTATGATTTGGACGATAAGATACAATCTTTGATGGACTCAGGAAGTTATGAAAAAAATAGAGATTACATTAAAATTTTATTTTCTCCAAAATCTTCTTTTTATAATAAAGATAGGGTAAATGTTTTAAAAGTCGTACAGACTTTAGAAGAAAACGGCCTTTTAAATCTCCATTTCAAATCTCCAAGAGAATTACATTTAAACTTTCAAACAAGCGGATCGCCTCTCTTCTTTGTCAAAATGCTCAGTGACTCTTTGCGTGATATCGGCTACTACCGTTATGTGACAGAATCTTCAAATCTTGACGAATCAGAGTTCACTTGGAGTATTGTACTTACTTCTGAGTATGCGGCTGACCCAATGCTTCTTCAAAAAGAGTTAGATAAAAAAGGGTGCAAAATAATTGACATTGTAAAACATTCTTCAGCAGATTGGACGTATGTTATAGATATGAGTGAAGGTTTTTTGAATATAGACACCCTTCGTAGCAATGAAAATATTATTTTAAAACGCTCTTTATATTCCCACTGGCTTGATATCTCGAAGGTACAGCACATTGCAATCAAAAGTTCATCGAGAAATGATTGGTATCCTTATATTGTTTTTTACGACAAATCACTTCATCTTTTAGAGTTAGTAAAAAAAGATGCTATACAGTCGCAAATAACGCTTGAAGTTCCAAAGTATGCAAAATATATGAAAGTCTCAGATATGTACAGTTTGAAAAATATCAAAGATGACCTCTCTGTAGAACCTACAGGCACTCGATAAAAGTAAAATTTATTATTCAATTGTAGATTTTTTTTGCTAAAATACCGCTAATAATTTTAGGGCTTTTAAAAAGGCCCGTAAGCAGGAAAATAAATGTTTGATGAAATACATTTTGATAGAATGAGTAGACTTCCTAAGTACGTTTTTGCAGAGGTAAATGACCTTAAAATGGCGGAACGTCGTGCGGGTGAAGATGTTATAGATTTTTCTATGGGAAATCCAGATGGTGATACACCGGAACATATACGTGAAAAACTTATAGAATCAGCCCAAAAAACAAAAACACATGGTTATTCTACGTCAAAAGGTATTCCTAAACTTCTTATGGCAATCGCAGATTGGTATAAACGCCGTTACGGAGTTGACTTAGACCCTATGACTGAGTGTGTTGCAACTATGGGTTCAAAAGAGGGTTACGCTCACTTGGCGTACGCTATTACAAATCCTGGCGATACTACAGTCGTTCCTGACCCTACCTATCCTATTCACTCTTATGCGTTTATTTTAGCTGGCGGAAACGTTGTCAAGTTCGGCTTGGAATTTGACGAAGATTATAAAGTGGACGAACCGAAATTTTTTGAAAACTTGGAGAGAGTTTTTAAAGAAACAAGTCCTAGACCAAAATATGTTTTAGTGAATTTTCCACATAACCCTTCAACCGCCACGGTAACACAAGATTTTTACGTGAAACTTGTAGCTATGGCAAAAAAAGAGCGTTTTTACATCATCTCAGATATTGCTTATGGAGATATCACTTTTGGCGGCTATGTAACACCTTCAATTATGAGTGTTCCTGGTGCAAAAGATGTGGCGGTTGAGAGTTTTACACTTTCAAAAAGTTACAATATGGCTGGATGGCGTGTTGGTTTCTTTGTAGGAAACAAAAAACTTATCGGTGCCCTTCAAAAAATTAAATCTTGGTTGGATTATGGTATGTTTACTCCTATCCAAGTTGCGGCTACTATCGCACTTAATGGTGATCAGCAGTGTGTAAAAGATATTGTTGACAAGTATGACCACCGTCAAGATATTTTAGTAGATGCGTTTAACCGTATTGGCTGGCCTGTGAGAAAAAATCAGGCAAGTATGTTTGTCTGGGCAAAAATTCCTAAATGTGCAGAACATTTAGGCTCTTTAGAATTTTCAAAAAAACTCTTACGTGAAGCTCATGTCGCAGTTGCTCC
>JAHJFL010000139.1 GCA_018824795.1 bacterium
ATGCATGAGCTCAAGGATGATACAGCTAGGACTATGAAACAAATTAAAAAAAATATGGATTTTTTACAATCTACGCAGACAAAAACGCCCAATAAACTCGACATAAAGTCATAACTTTTACCCCAGGGCAGCCTCTCTTATCTAGCCATTCACTTTCTTCTTAGTAATCCCAAACTTCAAACTTCTTATGGTGTAGTCGCTTATGACGGCACCTTTTCTCATTTTTAGGATGTGTTCGACTGCATCTGCCACATCGCTTGCAAATAATTTTTCATCCTCTTTGTTGCTCGTCTCAAAACGCAGTGCATCGTAAAACGCAGATTCAGTCATGTCTGGGTTGATGTTTGTAACGCTCAGCGCGCTTTTACGTGTCTCTTCAAAAAGTGCGTCAGAAAAGGCTCTTAGACCTGCTTTTGTGGCAGAATAAACGCCCGCAAATTTACTTGCCCGAAGCGCTTCTATGGAGTTCACGTTGATGAGGTAACCTTCACTCTCTTTGAGTGAACGCAGCATTGCGTTTGTGAGCAGCATAGGAGCTGTAAGGTTTACAAAAGTCATCTCTGTAATGGTTTTAGTGCTTAGCTCTTCATGAGGCTCAAACCTTCCAAAACCAGCTGCGTTTACGAGAATGTGAACGGGTTCCATCTTGAGAATTTCACACAGTCTGAGCGTCTCTTTTTCATGCGATAAATCTGTTTGAATGGCTGTAAAATTTTCGTTTGTAAAAAGTTCAGCATCGACTCTTCGGCTAATGCCTATGACACTGTAGCCAAGTGACAAAAGCCGCAGGGCAATCTCTTTTCCTATCCCGCTGCTCGCACCCGTTACCACCGCTTTTTTCATGCAATTCCTTTTGACTTTAGCTATACTTTGTTTATGAAAAATATTTACATAACAGACCTTGACCATACGTTTTTACGCAATGATTTGTCGCTGAGCGATTATACTAAAACTATTTGGAATGCAAAAGCAAATGACTCTATTTTGGGTGTTGCAACTGCGCGCACATTTCTTCGAACTGAGCGTTTTTTGGCGGGCGTGCATATTAACGCACCGATGATTTTACTCGATGGCGCACTTATTGCCACGCGTGAGAAGAAGATTATTGACACAAAACTGCTCTCAAAAGAGCTGAGTGATGCAGTCATTGCAGAAGGTGGGCGTTTTGGGATTTATCCTTTTGTATTGGCTCTTGCCAATGAAGATTTAAATGAGGCTTTTTTACACTCAAGTATCTTAAACGCAGACCAAATAAAAGTCCTTGCGCGTTACACAAAAGAGGACAATCTTCAAGAACTCTCGGACATTAAAGCTATGGAGAAAAACTTTAAAATTGTTTACATGGGGGAAGAGCAACTTCTTCGTGATTTGGAAAAACATCTCAAAGAGGTTTTTGGTGAAGAGATGAAGTATATCTTAGCTCCTGAAGCATACATAGGATGTTATTTCTTAACTCTGCTGCATAAAAACGCAGACAAGTCTCACGGTATTCAAAGCGTAAGCGACTATATGGGATTTGATCTGAAAAAACTCACCGTCTTTGGAGACAATTTTAACGACCTTGGGATGTTTGAACTCGCAGGAACGGCTGTTGCCATGGCAAACGCACAAGCAGGGGTAAAAGAAAAAGCGCACATTGTTTTACCTCACACTAACGATGAAGACGGAGTGGCACGTTACTTGGAGAGTCTGAGATGAAACGCAGCTCTAATGTTTTAGCTATGAGCATCATCGGTCTTCTGTTTTTCATCTTTGGTTTTGTGACCTGGCTTAACGGTTCACTCATCCCTTTTCTCAAACTTATCTGTGATTTGAACGAGTTTGAAGCACTTTTTGTGAGCTTTGCATTTTACATTGCTTACACGGTAATGGCACTTCCTATGGCGTATGTGTTAGAGAGAACAGGATACAAAAACGGAATGGCTTTAGGTTTGGGGGTCATGGTTGCAGGGAGTCTGCTCTTTATTCCTGCGGCTCTGAGTGCAAATTTTTTATTCTTTTTACTCGCACTCTTTACGCTTGGAACAGGACTGACCATTCTGCAAACGGCTTCCAATCCTTATGTCGTTCTCATCGGTCCAATTGAGAGTGCGGCGATGCGTATCAGCATTATGGGGCTCATCAACAAAGGTGCGGGTGTTTTAGTGCCTCTGCTTTTTACAGCACTTATATTTTCTGACATTGCGAACTTTAGCGCGCAAATACTCTCATCAGAACAGGCACAAGAGCTCTCACAGCGTTTGATAGTTCCCTACATACTTATGGCCGCAGTGCTGAGTTTTTTAGTGCTTTTGGTGAAGTTTTCTTCCCTTCCAGAGTTGGAGTTTGAAAAAAAAGATGAATACGACAAAGAGACAATTTTCCATTTTCCTCGTCTTATTTTAGGCGCTTTGGCACTCTTCTTTTATGTGGGTATTGAAGTTATTGCCGGTGATACCATCGGGCTGTATGCTCAAAACTTGGGAGTACTAAACGCAACTGCCATGACCTCATACACTATGGTTTTTATGGTTTTTGGTTATCTCATTGGGGTTGCGTTTATCCCTAAATTTCTCTCACAGGAAAAAGCGCTGATTGGTTCAGCTTTGTTTGGCATACTCTTTTTGTTTGGTATTGCGTTTAGCTCGACTTCTTCTCATGCTATATCTCAGTTTTTATGGGGTTGGAGCGGTATTGCCACACTTCCTGATTCACTTGCTTTTGTCGCGTTTTTAGGGCTTGCCAATGCTCTTGTATGGCCGACAATCTGGCCTCTTGCACTTGAAGGACTTGGGCGTTACACAGCAAAAGGAAGTGCGCTACTTATTATGGCCATAGCCGGCGGAGCGATTTTACCGCTTATATTTGGAAAAATTGCGCAGCTCAGCGGCAATATGCAGATGAGCTATCTTTATGGTATTGTCTGTTACGCATTTATACTTATGTATGCCCTCAAATGGCACAAAAAAAGTTCTTGGAGATAAGATGATAACAGGAAAACAACTCGAAAACGGCTTTGAATACATTGAAGTGAGAAATGAAAAATCCTGTGCAAATATTGCCCTGCAAGGCGCGCATGTTTTTCATTATGCCCACAAAGATCAAGAGCCTATTTTGTGGCTAAGTGCCGAGAGCGAGTTTGAATTTGGCAAGGCTATTCGCGGCGGTGTACCGATTTGTTGGCCCTCTTTTGGGATGAATAATCCTAACTTGCCACAGCACGGTTTTGCCAGAACGTTTATGTTTGAGCTTATGGATTGCACAGAAATAGATGAAAATAACAGCGAAGTGAACCTGCGTTTACGTGAGAGTAAAGAGAGTTTTGCGTTTTGGCCTTACAAGTTTGAACTTGAAGTTAAAATTCGAATAAGCGACACTCTTGAAATTTCGCTCACAACGACAAACAAAGACAATAACAGTCTGACACTTACCTCTGCATTACACTCCTATTTTAATATTTCACATATTGAAAACATCGTTATTGAAGGGCTGGAAAATAAGCCTTATCTTGATGCTCTTACTGGTAAAACGCAGCTGCAAAACGCAGCAATTCGTTTTAATGAAGAGTATGACTGTGCTTATCAGGAAGTAGACGGAGAGATTATTTTAAGAGATAAAGAGAGAAATATCAGTATAAAAAATGAAGGCTCTTCAAGTGTGGTTGTTTGGAATCCGTGGATAGACAAATGTGCTCGTATGAGCGGGATGAATCCCGAAGCTTACAAAGAGTTTGTCTGTATTGAAAGTGCAAACGCTTTTGATGATTTTAAAATTTTAAAACCAAACGAGAGCCACACGCTTAAGGCAACTCTATCTTAGCAAGCCCTTTGTGTGAGTCGTAGGCTAAACGCATAACGCCTACAGCGTAGTTTGAAGAGTTGTTATAGCGCATAATTTTTTGTACATGCTCTCTTGTATAATCAAGTTCACTTCTTCCACATGAATAGCAGTTGTAGGTTTTGTCACTTTTTTTACTCTCTGAGTAAACAAAAGAGGCACTGTCATTAGCAAAATCGTAGTCGTACCACTCTTCTTCTATAACATCCATATCGCCTATTTTATCCCAATCCATCAGCATATTCCATTCTGACCTTTGAGAGAGAAAATAGCTTGCTGAAACGATGGCATCAGACATATCACTCAAATCACCAATCTCGCTTTTGAAGCCTTTGGCATATGCAAAGTTATTTGGCATAAACTGGGGAATTCCGACA
>JAHJFL010000140.1 GCA_018824795.1 bacterium
AAAATATTTGGCAATTCTCACCGCTACGGCAATGTTCATTGTTTGAAACGCGCCTAAGATCTCTGTGTGTAAAGAGAGCGTTTCGCCGTCAATTTCCACATCAAAATCAGTACCATTAAGAGTAGAGACAACATTATGAATATCATCCCCAAAAAACGTTACTTTTTCATGCGGTTCATCTGTTACGGAAGTATGAATAAATGCGCGTTCTAATCTTGGAGATTGCATAATTTCTAACTTTGTCGCAATAATATTTTTTAAAGATTTGAAGTACTCAATGTGCGCTTCTCCGACTTTTCCCACAACTACCGTTTGAGGCTCAACAAAAGTAGTAATATCAAAAATGTCACCGCTTTGTCTTGCACCTGCTTCACAGACGTAAATCTCAGTATCAAGCGGGAGAGAGTTGTTAACATCACCCATAATTCCGCCTAAAGTGTTGACACTTCTTGGTGTTGCATAGACTCTCTGTTTTTTAGCCAAAATCTGCGCTACAAAGTTTTTAATACTTGTTTTGCCGTAACTTCCCGTAATAGCAATGATTTGCAGGTTTTTCATCTCACGAAGTTTCTTTTTTGCCTCTTTTTTATAAGCCATAAAAAGAAATTTCTCCATCATATAACTGCCGATGTAGGCGATGGCTAAAGGCATAAAAACGCCATACACTTCACAAGCAGACTTAAGTGTGCATAAAACGTCTTGGAAGAGAGTGAGAGAAACTAAAAGAATTAAAAATCTTTTTACTCTCCATGTAAGAACCAATTTTTTGTCAAGTTTTTTATGCCAGACAAAGAGCGCAGGTAAGATTGCAAAATAGAAAAATATGCTGAAATACTGCCCCGTTGTATGGTAGGCGACAAAAGGAATAAAGAAATAGAGTATATGCCAATGCGGTTTGTGATGCTTTAAAATCACGCGTGAGAGTTTATAATCGTACCACTGAAGGTTCGTAATAAGGTACCATCCTAAAACGGTGACAAATAAAACATTCGTTACAAATGCGAGTAAAACGCCGTAATCTTCCATATTAGTGTTCCAGTGTGCTTAAAAAAGTTTTTTCTATTTTTGCAGAAACATCTGCTGCGTTTTTCATAAAAAAGTAGTGGTCGCCCTCGTAAACTTCAAGTGTAGAATCTTTGATGAGTTCATCTATTTTTTTCCCAGAACTTAGCGGCGTTGCAGTATCATCCTTACCCCAGCACAGAAGAGCTTTTCCGCTGAAGCTTGAAAACTCATAAGTAAAATCTTCATCAACTACATTTTTAAAAGTCTCATACATAGGCTGAGTAAGCGTTTTTGCATCTGCTGCGACAAAAAAAGAGCGAAATTTTACAAGACCAAAAAATTTCAGGAATTTAAAAAGTGCTATTTTTGTTCGTACTTTTAAAGATTTTGGAATGTAAATACCCGCACTCGCAACCAAGACCAGAACACTCGGTTCAAGAATAACTGCTACTTTTCCCCCAAAGGAGTGGCCTAAAATAATATCTTTAGAAGCGTTCATGTGTATCATCAACAACTCCACTATACGGGCATAATCAGTAGTCTTTAGGGCAACATTGCAAGTGCTGCTTCCAAAACCCGGCAAATCAATGTAGATGTGACGAAACGCAGACATATGAGAGCCAAAAGATTGTTTCATTAAGCCCTTGTTACTTCCCCAACCATGCAAGATTATTAAATCTACCTTCGCATCAGGGTTGACTATTTCATAACTGATGTCAAGAGTATGCTGATTATACTGTATAGATTTAATAGCCATTATTTTCCTTTTGCTGAGGAAATTGAGTGAATATACTCATAAGAAGTTTTAGCTTTCTTTGTTTTTGGAAGAGAGCGTGAGAGCATCTCGATTGAGCCTTTAAAATCTTCAAAAAGATAGTTTGCCATAGAACCAGGAATAGGATTTATCTCATTTAAAAGCACATCACCGTTAACCACAAAAAAGTCACATCTAATGAGTGCGCCTTCAAAAAGATTTGTATAAATTTTTTCAAAATTAGCTCTTAATTTTGCCTCAAGTTCTGAAGTAATGTCCGCTTTTAAAACCTGCTCACTACGGGAAAAGTCCATATACTTTTTCTCAAAATCTAAGAATTCATTTTTCTGAGGCTCTTCTACTATAGAAAAGTACATTTTGCCTTCTGCCATAAAACCAGCTAGATTGTACTCTTTGACACCCTCAATAAACGGCTCAACCAAAATTACACTGTCGTACTCAAAACCGCTGTCAAGCGCATAATCAAGCTGCGTTTCATCTCTTACAATACTCACACCGATAGAACTTCCAAGACGCGCCGGTTTAATAATAAGCGGATATGGTGTTGTCAAATCTTTATGCTCATTTGCGTTTAAAACTTCGTAGGCTACGCTCTTGATGCCTCTTGCTTCACATAAATATTTTGTGTATCTTTTATCGTAAGAGAAAACACTTGCATCAACTCTTGGACCAATGTAATCAATACCGAAAAAGTCCAAAAGTGCTGCAATTGTTCCATCTTCACCGTCAGCTCCGTGAATTAAGTTCAAAACTGTTGCGCTGTAGTTTTTTGAAGAAAAAAGTGTTTTTTGAACAAAAGCACCGTTTGTGAGGCCGAGTTGTGGCATTTTTTTATGCTCACCCTTACTAAAAGTATTTGCTCTCATTTTTAATGGATCTATCAGATAAAAAATGTGATCTTGGTCACAAAAAATAAAGTTTAAATCAAATCCAGATAATTTCTCTTTTAATGTAATA
>JAHJFL010000030.1 GCA_018824795.1 bacterium
ACTTCGTATCTGATTGTATCCGGCTCATTAGTGATTGCTTCTCCAAGAATCGTAACACCGCCCCATTGACCAGAAACACCAGTTGCACCGTTAAACGCAGCTTCAGAAGTAAAGATAATCGGCTCTGTAGCAGTACCGCTTGCGTTTAATTTTGAACCTTTTGTTATGATTAGGTATGCCGTTGATTCACCGTATACAGTTACGCCCGGCTCAATAATCAAAGTTGCACCATTTTTAACTTTTACTTTATTTCCAGCTAATTTGTAAGGGCTGTTTGCTTTAGTTAATAGAGTGTCTTCTGTAATGTCTCCGCTTAAGCTTGAGCCTGCTGGAAGAACAGTTGGTCTTGCAAAAGTATTACCGGCGCCATCTTCAACTATAGTGTCAAGAACTGTTACGCCTGCAGTATCACCTGAAGTCATGTTATTATCAATTGTAGCACTTCCTAAAACAAGAATATTATCAAGTGTTGACCCTGAATATACACCTTTTTTGTTATGTAAACCAGCCGCAGAAGCGTTAGAATCAGTCATGTTAATAGTACCGTTCATAGCGTGGATAGCAACATCCGCATCTTTAAAATAGATACCGCCTTCACCGACTTGCTTATTAGATGCCTGTAAAGTAAACCCATCTAAAGTCCACTCTGTTCTTTGAATATTTGCATCGCCGCTGTTTGTCATCTCAATAAGAGCAGAACCAGGTTCAGTTTGTGTCACTGTTAAGTTTTTAACTGTTCCATGGTAACCGCTGTCTAAGTCTAGACCGTCATCTTGAGCACCCGTGATAGAGATGTTGTTCAAGTTTACTGAACCACCCCAGATTTCAATGCCGTCATCACCAGAATCTAATATAGTAATATTGTCAACAACAGTTCCTGAACCGACACCACATAATGAAAGACCGTTTACCTCTTTATCAGGAGCAACTGCAAAACCTGAGTTTAGAATTTTTACATGGTTGAGTACACCAGAATTGTCAGCATCATTTGTCCCGCCGTATGCAAAATCAGGATTTGCTTCATCTACTTCAAAAAAGAGGTTTGCTTCATTTACTATTGCTTTTCCTAAAAGTACTACACCACCCCATTGGCCGGCAGCTCCTGGAGCTTTTCTGACAGGAGATGCAGTTGTTGCTAGAGTTGCTTCAGATGTAAAAGTAATAGGAGCTTCAGCTGTACCGTTAGCAATAATTTTTGAGCCTTTAGCGATAACTAAATAAGAGTTTTCCTGACCGTAAATAGTTACACCCGGCTCAATTGTTAAGATTGATCCGTTTTTAACTACAGAAGGGCTGCTTGTTAACAAATAAGGACTGTTAGCTTTTGTCCATGTTGTATTTTCAGTAATATCTCCGACAATCTGTGTCGGTGCGTTTGTTTCAACAGGAGGGACAGTCGTATTAGTTTCAGTCCCGTTGATTATAGTTGTTGTAGTTGTGTCCGTATAGTAGTAAGTGTTTGTAGACGAGTTGTCTGTACCACCACAGCCAGTAAGCGATGCTGTCATTGCAGCAGCAAGCGCGCTTAAGATTATTTTCGTTTTCATATATGATTTCTCCAAGGCTTGTAAAATATTTCGAAGTATAAAGAAGCTTTATTACTCTAAGATTTCTATTGAGTGTCAGTTTAGTTACAATTAGGACATTTAATTGGCGGGGAGTTTTAGAACAAGTTTTAATATATTGTAAACATCATTTTAGATAAAATGCGAGCAATTATGTAAATTACTGGAGAATTTAATGGACGCAGCCAAATATATTTGGATGAATGGAAAATTTGTATCTTGGGATGATGCTAAAGTGCACGTTCTTTCACACACTATACACTATGGAAATGGTGTTATCGAGGGAACAAAGGCTTATAAGACTGTAAAAGGTTATGCGATTTTTCGTTTGAATGATCACACAAAAAGGTTGATAGAGTCTGCCAAGATGACGCTTATTAATATTCCTTATTCAATAGAAGAGATGAATCAAGCTCAAATTGACTTAATCAAAAAAAATGAGTTTACAGGTGACAATGTTTACCTTCGTCCATTTGCATTTTTGGGTTATGGCGTTATGGGAATTTACCATAAAAATTGTCCGGTTGAGACTGTCATGTCTGCATGGGAGTGGGGTGCTTACCTTGGTGAAGAGGGCATGAGAAAAGGCATCAAACTAAAAATCGTTTCCATGACGCGTCCTGCAAATACTTCAAACATGGGTAAAGCAAAAGCAACGGGGAACTATTTGAACTCCCAAATGGCAAAATACGAAGCTATTGACTGCGGCTATGATGAAGCGCTTCTCTTAGATGACCAGGGTTACGTTGCCGAGGCAAGCGGAGCTAGTTTCTTCATGGTAAGAGACGGCGTTTTAATCACGCCTCCGGCAGATAATGCTTTAGAGTCAATTACGCAAAAAACAGTTATTGAAATGGCTGAAAATATGGGCATCAAAGTTGTGCGTCGCCGTATAACAAGAGAAGAGATTTACATTGCAGATGAAGCGTTTTTAACGGGAACTGCAGCTGAGATTACACCTGTTCGTTTAGTAGATGCAAGAGAAATAGGCTGTGGTGCACGCGGTGAAATGACAGAAAAAATTCAAAGTGCATATTTTGACATTGTTTTTGGAAGAAATCCGGCATACGAGCACTATTTAACATACGTAAACTAGGTTAAGCAAAAGGACTCTGTTCCTTTTGCTTTAGATTTACTGAGATTTAAAAAGGTCCAGTAAAACATTGGCCGATAAAATTAGGCAAAAAAAGGAAGATAATAATTATGAAGGATAACTTACTCATGGCATCAGATATGAATGACTATTTTAACAAGAAAAAAAGCGAGAGCGGCGGGTTTAAAAAATCTAGCGGCGGCTCTGGCGGTGGCGGTAATGGTCCACAAATGCCAAAGATAGATTTCAATTTTGGTGGAGGAAAAGCTGGTTTATTTTATTTTATAGCAGCTGTGGTTATTCTCTTAGTATTAGCAAAACCTTTTACAATCATTGAAGAGGGCGAACGCGGTATTTTAAGTACGAACGGTAAATACCAAGACCAAGCACTTCTGCCTGGCCTTCACTTTATTATGCCTGTGATTCAAAAAGTATATACTGTAGATACGAAAGTGCGTATTATTAACTATGCTTCTCGTATTGAATCAAGTGCTACGGCTTCAGGTATTACTACAAAACCTGCAATTACAGTTCTTGACAAACGCGGTCTTCCAGTTTCTATTGAGCTTACGGTTCAGTATAGACTCGATGCACAGTTCGCGGCTCAGACTATCTCTAACTGGGGTTTTAGTTGGGAAGATAAAATCATCAATCCTGTTGTTCGTGACGTTGTTCGTAACGTTGTAGGTAACTATGATGCCGAATCTCTTCCACAAAAAAGAAACGTGATTGCCGATGAGATTGACAGCGGAATTAGAAAAAGTGTTAATGGACTTAAAAACTCTCCTGCACTTTTACAGTCAGTACAACTTCGCGAGATTGTTTTACCTGAAAAAGTAAAAGATCAAATAGAACGCGTGCAAGTTGCAAAACAAGAAGTTCAAAAAGCGGAGCAAGATGTTCAACGTGCAAAACAAGAAGCATTAAAACTTGCAGCAGAAGCACAAGGTACAGCTCAAAAAGCTAGAATTGAAGCTCAGGGTATAGCAGATGCCGTAACAATTGAAGCAGATGCAAAAGCCAAGGCAAATGTCTTGATAGCCCAATCTTTAACATCTCAGCTTTTACAGTTAGAGCAAATGAAAGTTCAGGGACAGTTCAATGATGCTCTCCGTGAAAACAAAGATGCGAAAATTTTCTTAACGCCTGG
>JAHJFL010000031.1 GCA_018824795.1 bacterium
AGCCACCACCGAACACGCTTGCTAAAGTTGAAGAGTGATGAGGAGAGCGAAAAGTTCTGTGCGGTTTAAAATCTGGCTCTTTAAAGTCTAGGGCATGTAATTTTGCCACATCCAAAACTTCATCACTGCTCATTGGCGGTAAAATGTAGCGTATGCGTTTGGCAATCATACTCTTGCCACATCCAGGACTTCCTTCATAAACAATATTGTGAAACCCTGCTGCTGCAATAAGTGCCGCTCTTTTTGCAATTTCTTGTCCTTTGACATCCAAAAAATCTTCCTCATACTCTTTGATATAAAAATACTTTTCTCCTTCTATTTCATAAAACGGGTACTCACTAGCACTTTGCTGCAGACTCGGCGAGACTGTATCTTTATTTTTGAGTAAATCAATTGCTTCTTGAAGTGTTTTTACTCCATAAAACTCTATATTTGGTATTTTACAAAGCTTTTGCAGGCTTTCATAAGGGACAATAGCTTTAGTAATTATTTTTTGATTTGCTAAAGAAAGAACCAAAGGATAAAGCTGAATGTTCTCTTTTATAACGCCATCCAATCCAAGTTCACCAAATACGAACCACTCACTCAAATCTTCTTGCATAAAATCCAGCGCTATCATAAGTGCAATACTAAGGTCAAACTGTGAACCGTTTTTTTGAACATCACTTGGGGCGAGATTAATTGTTATACGTTTGGGAGGAAAGGAGAAGTCATTGCTTAAAAGTGCAGATTTGACGCGTTCTTTTGCCTCAGTAATAGCCGTAGAAGCCATACCGACAATTGAAAATGAAGGCAGTCCTTTTGTTAGTGTCGATTCAACCTGAACTACTTTTGCATCAAGACCTTCATACGTCGCGCAGTTTACTTGTTTCATGCTCCAACCTTAATTTAGTTGAATAAATGATATCTTGGATTTTTGATTAAAGTGAAGAATATGACAAAATGTCATATTTGTAAACTATTTTTTCTCTTTTTTCTCTTTTGCGATTCGTTTATACTCTTTTTCAAACTTTTTTCTTCTAGCATAAGAGAGTTTATCTATAAAAAGAATACCCTCAAGATGGTCCATTTCATGCTGAATTGCTATACTCAAAAGTCCATCGGCTTCCATAAGTTTTGTATTTCCAAATCTATCCTGAAAATTAATACATACAGTCTCAAACCTATTGATATCTTCATAAAAACCCGGAACACTCAGACAACCTTCTTGATATATTGCGTCACCCTCTTTTTTTGTTACTACAGGGTTAATCATCTCAATTAAATTTTCTTTTGGCTGTTCACCTTCTTCATCAGGAATATTCAAAATGAGAACTCTAAGTGCATGCGCCACTTGAATAGCTGCTAGTCCTATGCCGTTTGTTTCAAGCATAAGAGGATACATAGCATCCAAAAGTTTATGTAAATTTTCGTCGAAACTTTTTACTTCTAATGATTTTTCTTTTAACTTTTTATCTGGATATTCTACTATTCTTAATTCCATAAAACTTCTCTAAATTATATTATCATTATTTGTTCGTAAAACAACAGCATAATCTACGTTTTGCTTTGTGTATGCTTTTTCAATGCCTTCTAGAGCACTGACTACTATCTCTTCTACTGAGTGAAATGAATCGATATTTGTTATACCAATAGAAATTTTAAGCTGTATTTCACGGTCTGAAAGAAAAAAGTTAGAGTTTGAAACCAAATCACAGAGTCTTTCACTTGTTCTTTTTGCATTATCTAAATCTGTATGTTTTAACAGCATAGCAAATTTACCTCCGCCATAATGAGCGACAATGTCACTTCTTCTGGATGTTTTTAAAAGGAGTCTTGCTATGGTTCTTGTCATTAAAAGAATAGCTTTTTCATTGTTCACAGTACTCGAGAGTTCTCTGGAAAGTTCTATGAAAATAAGTGAACTTTTATGTTTAAATTCTTTCATGAGGCCAGTTTCTTGCTCTATTTTTGCCATTAGATAGCGCTTATTATAGACCCCAAATTGGTTATCAAAAACTGTCTCATTCTCTACATTTTTAACAATACTTGCTGTCTCATCATACATGATTTTCATTTGAGAACTCTGTTTTTTGAGAATATCACTGAGTTTTGAAACATCACCCTCAAGTGAGGCTACAACACCCATAGCTTCTTGAATCTCAGGATGTTCCTGAAGCTCTTTTCTGCGTTTTTCAAGAATTTTACTCATAAGAGCCATGTTTTTATAGAGATTTGCAGTAACACTGAGAATGCTTTTTACTGAACTAAATCCCTGTTTTAAGCTTTGTTCGAGAGCAATACTATTTTCATCATTATTGTTATCTTCAAGCTCTAACATAGAGACAATCTGTTTGCGTAGATTTTCGCTTTTATCTTCTAAAAGTCTATCAAAATAGAGTGAAAAATTATTCGGAGTAGGAGGGAGATTGCCTGCAATCAGAGCACTCAGGACTTCTTTCGCATAAATCTCAATATCACTAGAGGCTTCATCCATGTCGAGCCCTTTAAGCGTAGAGGAGGAAGTGTTGCTTACCTCACTAATATCACGACGATTTCTACCTCTTAAAGTTCCAGACATAATAAACCCTTATTCCTTTGTATTTTTGATCAACACTTCGTCAATCATCCCATACTCTTTAGATTCTGCCGCACTCATAAAATTATCACGGTCTGTATCATTTTCAACTTTCTCTACTTTTTGACCTGTATTTTTTGCAAGAATTTCATTGAGTTCTTGTTTCATACGTAAAATCTCTTTTGCTTGAATTGCAATATCAGTTGCCTGACCTTGTGCACCACCAAGAGGCTGGTGAATCATAATTCTCGCATGAGGAAGTGCATAACGTTTCCCTTTTTCACCAGATGAGAGTAAAAATGCACCCATAGATGCAGCTTGACCGATACAAATCGTTGCTACATTAGGACGAATATAATTCATAGTATCATAAATTGCCATTCCTGCTGTTACAACTCCGCCAGGAGAGTTGATGTAGAAGTAGATATCTTTTTCAGGATCTTCTGCTTCTAAAAACAAAAATTGAGCAACTATTGAAGAAGCAACTTGATCATTAACCTCTCCGCTTAGCATTACAATTCTATCTTTTAAAAGACGAGAGTAAATATCATAAGAACGCTCGCCACGCCCTGTTTTTTCTACTACATAAGGAATATAACTCATGGTTTACGCTTCTTTCATCTTTGAGTTAAGAAGTCCAGAGAGAACTTTGTCCTCTACCATTGACATCTGAATTGCTGGAAGGTATCCAGAATTTTTGTATTGCTCATATGCTTTTTGAGGGTCTTGACCCATTTGCATAGCTTCAAAATAGATAGTTTGCATAACTTCTTGCTCGCCAACTTTTACGTTTTCAGCTTGTGCTAGAGAGTCAATGATGAACGTAGCTTTTACACTTCTTACAGCATCTTCACGGAAAGTTTCACGAAGTTCAGCTAATTTCTCTGCACTTTCGCGAAGTTCTTTAATTTGCTCTTCAGTCATACTAGAAGCTGTTCTGTTCAGAGCCATATCTATCTCTTGGTCAACAACAAATTCCGGTAAATCAAAAACAAAACCTTCAACAAAAGCTTCTAGTAAAGATGGTTTTAATTCATCATTGTAGAGTTTTGATAACTCTTCGTTTTCAATTTGGATTTTAACTTGTTTTCTTAGCTCATCAATACTTGCGTTTTCTTGACCAGGAAGCATTTTTTTCGCTAATTCATCATCTATAGCAACATCTTCTTTTACTTGAATTTTGTTAACTTTTACTTTGAATTCAGCATCTTTGCCAGCTAACTCTTTTCCGCCGTAATTTTCAGGGAAAGTTACTTTGATAGTAGCTTCAGCATCTTTTTTCAACCCGATAACTTGATCTTCAAAACCTGGAATAAATTGACCTGAGCCTAAACGTAATGCGAAATCTTCAGCTTTTCCGCCTTCAAACGCAACGCCGTCTACAAAACCTTCAAAGTTAATAACAGCAGTATCGCCGTTTGCTAATGTACGGTCTTCTGTAACATCTATTAAAGGAGCTTGTGCAAGTGCTAACTCTTTGATTCTTGCATCAACGTCAGCATCGCTAACAGCTGGTTTATCAAACTCTTTCACCATTGCAGCATAATCACCAAGTTCAATTGCAGGACGCATAGCAACTTTTACAGTTACTTCTATTTTGTCATCGCTTTTATCAAATTTAGAAATAGTTGGCTCGCCAATTAATGAATCATTTGCGATATCTAACTCTTTTAGACCTTGCGCAAGAACATCACGAAGTGCTTCAGCTTCAGCATCTTGAACTAAACGCTCACCGTATTGTTTTTTAACAGCAGAAGCAGGAACTTTACCTTTACGGAAACCGTCAATTTTAGCAGTTTTTGTCAACTGTTTTGCGATTTTTTCTACGTTAGCATTTACCTCAGACATAGGGATTGTTGCTTGAATTTCAGCGTTAGCACCGTTAATTTTATTTGATTTGATTTCCATCGATTTCCTTTAGTATGTTTTCATTTTTTGTAGTTTTTTAACTACTATTTTTGGCAATAATACCAAAAATGTACTTTTTATAGGATTAATTTTTACAAAATTTTGGTTTGAAGTTTAAAAAGAGTATCCATGCGACAGCCACATCTATCATTACATCAGCAAAATTAAAGACAGCAAAATTAAATCCGCAATGCCAATAGACCATATCTACAACGCCACCATGAATAAACCTGTCATACACATTTGAAAACGCAGCACCCAATAGGATACCACCAGGTAGAGCATAACAAAATTTTTTCAAATACACTACGTAGCCCAAAACACCAAAAACCATTACAAGCTGTATATATTTGAGCCATTCATCTAAAAAGGCAAACATAGAAAACGCAACGCCTTTATTGTATACGAGGATAAAATCTATACAATCCGTATAATATCTGTAGCCATCAACAAAAAGCATTTTGATGTTTTGGTCAATTATAAAAATACCAGCCAAAGCAAAAAGAAGAATCGCGCTTAAACGCAGTGTATGATTAGCCATTTAAAGCTTTTGTAAAAAATGCCACCATCTCATCCATCCGCGCGTTCATGAGTTTTGCATCTTTGCCTTCAAGTAAAATTCTTAACTTATTTTCCGTTCCTGAGTAACGTATAAGATGACGAATGCCGTCTTTATCTATCTCTTGAAGTTTATCACTCAAACCTTCTATACTCTCAAGCGGTTTTTTTACCTTAATATTGATATTTACCAATTTTTGTGGGTACAAATTAAATGGACGGAGTGCTTCTGATGCTTTTTTCTTCTTGCTTAAAAGAAGTGCAAGCGTTTGAAGTGCAGAAACAAGTCCGTCTCCAGTTTTAGCAAAATCACTTGCAATAACGTGCCCGCTTTGCTCACCACCGAAATTTATACCTTGCTTCTTCATCAGCTCTAAAACATGTTTGTCGCCGACATCACTGCGAAAAAGTTTTAAACCCTGAGTCTTCATGTAATCTTCTAACCCTTGGTTGCTCATCACGGTTGCCACAATGCCGCCGCCTTTTAAAACGCCTCTTTCATTCATATAAGCGCCAAGAGCTCCTAAAAGCTGATCACCATCAACAATCTCGCCATTTTCATCTACTATAACAACCCGGTCTGCATCGCCATCAAGAGCAATCCCTATATCTGCTCTGTATTTGAGAACATTCTCGCAAAGGTCTTTTGTATGCAACGCTCCGCAGCCTTCATTAATGTTAAAGCCGTCAGGTTTATTATGTAAAACAACAACATCAGCTCCAAGCTCTTCTAAAACTGTAGGACCGACTTTATATCCTGCTCCGTTTGCAGTATCTAAAACTATACGTAGTCCCTGAAGAGAAAGTTCAAGAGGAAAAGAATTTTTAAGCGTTACAATATATCTGCCAATAACATCATCTATTCTTTTTGCTTTGCCAATATTTTTTGCCGTAACCTGAGCTTCTTTTATAAGTTCACTGTTTGCATAAATAGCTTCTATCTCTTTTTCAACCTCAACAGTAAGCTTATCTCCATGTCCGTCAAAAAATTTTATGCCGTTATCTTCATAAGAGTTATGTGAAGCACTTATCATTATTCCCGCATCGCATCGCATATTTTCAGTAATAAACGCAATTGCAGGTGTCGGCATTGGTCCTATTTGTATTACATCATAACCAATAGCAGTTAATCCACTTACTATTGCGTTTTCTATCATATATCCGCTTCGTCTTGTATCTTTGCCTATAAGTATTTTGTTGGTATTTGCATGTGACTTAAAATATATTCCAGCCGACATAGCAATTCTCATCGCCATTTCAGCACTCAAATATGAGCCGGCTTCACCTCTAACGCCATCAGTTCCAAATAATTTCATTGTTTACATCCATTGTAAAAGTGCTGTATTTTAACATAATTATCTAATATTGCTGAAATATTCGCCTTTTTATAGCTGTTTAACTAATTTTTAATTATTTTTAAGCTAGTATTGCGCACTAAATTTAAATGAGAAGGACTCATATTATGGCAAATCATAAGTCATCAATTAAGAGAATTCGTCAAACTATCGTTCGTACTGAACGTAATCGTTTTTACAGAACTCGTCTTAAGAATATCGTAAAAGGTGTAACTACTGCTGTTGAAGCAGGGAACAAAGAAGAAGCTACTGCAGCGTTTAAAGTTGCTAACCAACAAATTCATAAATTTGTAAGCAAAGGTGTCTTGAAAAAAGAAACTGCAGCTAGAAAAGTAAGCCGTCTACACAAATCTGTAAACGCTCTTTAAGGCTAACTTCTTATGTTAGCAGATAAACTTACACCGTTTATCAACCGCTATAACGAACTTAGCAATTTGCTAAGTTCACCGGACATCACTTCTGACATCAAAAGAATGACAGCTCTCTCAAGAGAACAATCTTCAATTACCCCTATCGTTGAAAAAACAAAAGAGTATAAAGCTTTATTGCAAGAAATAGCTGCAACAAAAGAGATGCTTGCTGATTCTGAAATGATGGACATGGCAAAAGAAGAGCTTCGTGCACTTGAACCTCGTAAACCAGAATTAGAAGAAGAGATAAAATTGCTTCTTTTACCAAAAGATCCAAATGATGATAGAAATATTATCCTGGAACTTCGTGCGGGTGCGGGTGGTGATGAGGCTGCAATCTTTGTTGGTGATTTATTTGATGCGTATTCGCGTTATGCAGAGGTAAAAGGATGGAAAATTGAGCTTATGAGCACATCTCCATCTGATTCTGGCGGATACAAAGAGCTTATTGCTCTGATTAAAGGTGACCAGGTTTATAGCCGGTTGAAATATGAAGGTGGAACGCACCGTGTTCAGCGTGTTCCAGCGACAGAGAGTCAAGGACGTGTTCATACTTCAGCTATAACTGTTGCAGTTATGCCCGAGGTAGATGATGTTGAAGTTCAAATCAATGAAAACGATCTCAAAATAGATGTTATGCGCTCAAGCGGATGTGGTGGACAAAGTGTAAATACAACAGACTCTGCTGTACGTATAACCCACCTTCCAAGTGGAATCGTTGTAACAAACCAAGACCAAAAATCTCAACATAAAAATAAAGAAAAAGCTATGAAAGTTCTCAAAGCCAGACTTTATGATAGAGAGATGCAAGAAGCAATGGCAAAAGACAGTGAAGCGCGTTCTGCTCAAGTTGGAACTGGAGATAGAAGTGGCCGTATTCGTACCTACAACTACCCTCAAAACCGCATGAGTGACCATAGAATAAACTTAACTCTCTACAGACTTGCAGAGATTATGGGAGGCGGACTTCTTGACGAAGTTATTGAGCCTCTTATAGCCGACCATCATTCAAAAATTGTTGAGTCTGCTGGACTATAAACACAGCTAAAACTATATGAACATTCGTTCGTATGGTTTATTAGTCACTGATTCTCAAAAAGCAAAGTTTTTTGTAGCTTCAGAGGGTTGCAAGGGACGTTTGTCCCTGCCACTCAAATGAATGCGTTCATTTGAGTGTGTACCATCAGTTAAAGCTCCAGTCAGTTTCAAAAACTTTTTTCACTCTTCCCTTAAATGTAATCGTTCTATCGTTCATACCTAAGTACAACGTATCTCCGCTTCTTGGATACACTTCAATATTGTTTGCAATTTTACCCTCAAGGTAAGCTCTGTAAAAACAGGCTGCCATTCCGGTTCCACACGCAAGTGTTTCATCTTCAACACCGCGTTCATATGTTCTGACTCTCAAGTTTTTCCCATCAACATAAGCACTATTAACATTCGCATTATATTTATAACGCAACTCTCTTGCTTCTAGGATGTCAAACTCTTCTATATTTTGCGTAAAACTTACAAGATGCGGCACACCTGTGTTTATTTTCCACCAAGATTTTCCATTATGCACTATCTCTTTGTCTAAAACTTCAGGAGGTGTGAGTTCACTTAAAACCATTCCGCTTTTTGGTTCATCAGCATCTACTTCTGCGTTTATGACTCCGGCTAAAGTTAAAAAACACATCTTTTTTGGCGCTAAGTTATGTGTAAACGCATAGTGCGCGCAAGCTCTTGAACCGTTGCCGCACATTTCAGCACTACTTCCGTCCGAGTTGTAAAATTGCCATTCAAAATCATATTCAGAATGAGGAACTATCACAATCAAACCATCTGCACCAATACCATTTTGTCTATGGCACAACTCTTTAGCGAGAGAACTTCTGTCCTCTTTTACATCTGAGTGAAAAATGACAAAATCATTTCCGTTAGCGCTGTATTTTGCAACTATCACAGGTATTTCTCCTTTATCTTTTCTACAAATTCTTCACACTCTTTTTGAAGATGTTTCAAATTTTTTGAGTTATCAATTACCCACGTTGCCCGTTTTTTCTTCTCTTCAATTGGCATCTGAGAGGCGATTCTTCTCATAGATTCCTCTTTCGAGTAGCCGTTGCGTTTCATAAAACGCTCTAACTGAACTTCTGGAGGCGTATAAACAACAACACTTTCTTTAATATTATATGCACCATTTTCGAAGAAAAGAGGAATATCTATAAGGTAAGGAAATTTAAAGCTGTCTTGCTTAATACTGCGTTTTTCTATCTCATCTCTAATTTTTGGATGAAGAAAATCTTCTAAGATCTTTTTTGCTTTGTCATCTGCAAAAATAAGTGTTCCGAGCTTTGCACGATTTACTTTTAAACCGTTCAAATACTCAGCTCCAAAAGTCTCTTCAACCCATTTTGAAGAAGCATCTAAAATCTCATGAGAAATTGTATCTGCATCTATAACCCGCATTCCATTTAATGAAAGTAGCGATGCTACCGTACTCTTACCGGTTGCGATCCCTCCAGTCAAAGCTATGGCATATTCAAACGCCATTAGTTTTTGATGATTCCTAAATACTCTTTACGGATGTAGTTTGGCATAGCGAAAGATGCAATATGCACATCACAGTTATAATATTTTAAGCCGTCAATCATATCTGCACGCTGTAAAATAATATCTGCTGTTGGATGGTACTCTTTTGAAGCCAAAAGCGCTGTGCTTCCATTACCTAAGTTGTATGGCATAATTACTTTAAAGTAGTTCCCTAAAACTTGCATCAGCACTTTATTGCTTTGCACTTCATCAAGTGAGTCATGAGTAATACTCAGCTGACCATCATCTTTTAAAATACGGCTAATATGCGCTACCACAGCTGCATCAGCACTCATCTCACAAATAACTACATCTGCACTTTTATCTGCTTCAGCTCTTAATGCATCAAGCGTAGAAGCTATAGTTTTAGACTCTATTTCTCTATGCTTTTGCATCTCATTCTCTAACACATCTGCTTTATTGCTTACAATTAAAACGTTGCTTGGAACTTTATTTGTACATACTGGTACATGGACCATCATTTCTGGATAGATAAATTCTTTCATTGTTTAAAATTCCTGATAGTTAATTGAAAGCGATTTTAGCATATTTGCATTAAAAAGTTTTAAAAAGCTTAAAATATACATATTATTAAGCCCTAATTGATAATTCAAATTTCTAGATAGCAATATATTGCTATAATTCCAACTAATTTTAATAAAATAAAGGTTATATAATGGATTTTAATAAAATCAGATCATTTTGTAGAGTATTTCGTGTTGTTATAGGTTTGGTACTCATTGTGACCGGTGTAATTCAATTGGGTGCAATGGATGCAGCACCATGGTTCTTTTTAGGTTTACTACCTCTTTTAGCCGGCTTATTTAATTTTTGTCCGCTTTGTATTATTTCTAAAAAATGCGATCTTCCGAACAGCAAAAACTAACGTATAAATTCTTTAGCACAGAGTTCTTTTTCATAAGAACTCTAACTAATCAACTTCCTCAATTCTACTTAACACTTCTCTAAACTCACATAAGATATAATTTCGCACTTTATAAATGGAGTTCTTAATGAGCCAAATTAGCTACAAAGATGCTGGTGTCGACATTGATGCCGGTAATAGTTTCGTTGAAAATATCAAACCTCTTGTAAAATCTACTAGAATCCCTGGCGTTTTAGGTGGTATTGGTTCTTTTGCAGGTGCGTTTGAACTGCCTAAAGGTTTCAAAGAGCCTGTGATGCTTGCTGCAACTGATGGAGTTGGCACAAAACTAAAACTCGCAATTGATAGCGGAATTCATAACACAGTTGGAATTGATTTAGTTGCTATGTGCGTGAACGATCTTTTATGTAACTTTGGAACTCCTTCATTTTTCCTAGACTATTATGCAACAGGTAAACTAGATGTTAAAATTGCTACAAGCGTAGTTGCTGGTATTGCTGAGGGCTGTATTAGAAGCGAATGTGCACTTATTGGTGGAGAAACTGCTGAGATGCCTGGAATGTACTCTCAAGATGATTACGACTTAGCTGGTTTTGCTGTTGGCGTTGCTGAAAAATCAGAAATGGACAGAGTTTCACTTGTTCGTGCCGGACATAAACTTATAGCACTTCCAAGCTCAGGACTACATTCAAATGGTTTCTCACTTGCGAGAAAAGTTCTTTTTGAAAAAATGGGTATGAAATTTGAAGATGATTTTAACGGGAAACCATTAATTGAGACGCTTTTAACACCTACAAACATTTACGTGAAAACATTCAAAGCACTTAAAAATGAGATTGTTGCTATGGCTCACATTACAGGTGGCGGAATTGTAGAAAACCTTCCTCGCGTTTTACCTGAGCATTTAAGAGCAGAAGTTAAAAAAGCTTCTATCAAAGTACTTCCTATTTTTGAACTTATGTCAAAATATGTAGCAGAAGATGAAATGTACAGAGCGTTCAATATGGGTGTAGGAATGATTTTAGTAGTTGAAGAGTCAAATGTTGCAAAAGTTTTATCAGAAACAGACGGTTATCTTATAGGTGAGATTGTAGAAGGAAAACGTGAAGCAATCATGATTTAAATCATGATTACGACCAGCAATAAAACGCGCTCTTAAC
>JAHJFL010000032.1 GCA_018824795.1 bacterium
TCGGGTTCTTTTGCAATGAGAATAAAGGGGAGTAAAATAAAAAAACTTATTTTCAAAAAATCTTTTATTCTGTAGCCACTTTTAGGTGGAGGCGTTCTGCTTATGAGATAAGCCAGCATTAAAATAAGTGCAGGTTTGACAAATTCTGAGGGTTGGATAGTTGCATTTATAAAAGGAATATCAATCCATCTTTGTGCACCAAGTCTTGCATGTCCAAAAAATTCAACTCCTAAAAGTAGAAGAATAGTTACCCAGTAAACAAGTGGAATAAGCCAACTCATACGGCGAATAGGAAGTAAAAAAACTCCCAAAAAAACTAAAAGAGCGACACCGACATAAGCTAATTGTTTTTGTGCCAAAGCAGGAACAGCCTCACCAATTAACCAGTTTGAAGTTATAACCAAAGGAATAATAAGTAAAATAGAAAGAAAGTCAAATTGTGCTAAAATGCTTTTATCAAATCTCCACAAACTTATAACTCCTAAAATAATTGTAAGAATTGTATCATAAAGGTTAAAAATGAATAGAGAAGAAACATATGTTTGTGAAATTGCGGAGCGTTTAGATACTTTTTTAGCATCTCAAATTGAGCAGACACGCTCACAGATCGCACAGCTTATTAAGCAAGATGCAGTCTACATAGATGAAAAGCTTGTAACACGTCCTGGTGTAAAACTCAAACCAAGTCAAAAAATTAGAGTTGCGTTTCCTGAAGCAAAAGAAGCAAGAGCTCAAAAAGTTGATTTTGATGTTGAAGTTTTATACGAAGACGATGATGTTTTAGTTATTAATAAACCAAGTGGCGTAACGGTTCACCCCGCACCAAGCGTGAAAGAGCCGACACTTGTTGATTGGCTCAAGCATAAAGGCATTAGACTCTCAACAATCAGCGGCGAAGAGCGTCACGGTATTGTTCATAGACTCGACAAAGGCACAAGCGGTGCTATGGTTATTGCTAAAAATAATAAAGCACATGAGTTTTTATCTCTGCAGCTTCAAGACAAAACAATGGGACGCTACTATCTTGCAGTTGTAACGCCACCTCTTAAAGATGAGTTGACAACAGTTGAAAAAAACATAGGCAGAAGTTCTCATAACCGTTTAAAAATGACGGTTACCGAGGGTGGAAAGTATGCAAAAACTATGTTTAAAAATTTGCTTCTCTCAGAAGATGAAAAAAGCCAACTCATTGCATGTAAACTTTTTACCGGCCGTACACATCAAATACGCGTGCATTTAGAGAGTTTAAGCCGTCATATTATTGGCGATCACATCTATGCAACGAGCCCGAAAACTGATAAGTCGGAACGTATTTTGCTACATGCATACTTGATATATTTTACTCATCCAACGAGTAAAGAAACACTTCATTTCGTTGCTAAATTAGATGGTGATGTCTTGGAATATGTTGAGAAAAAATTTAACACGGAGAATTTGAATGAAATTATTGACCCTGGCAACATTACTCAGTGCTTCACTTCTGATCTTTAGCGGATGTGCCAATAGCCCTAAACCTCAAAAAGATATACCTGTAGATGCAACTCTTCCTATGGTAGAGTTAACACAAAACGGAGTAGTTGCAGATATGAACGCAATTGCGTTTGAATGGACAAGCATAAAAGACCCCAGAGTAGAAGGTATATATGTCTATAAAATAGACCCGAATGTAAAGAGTGATTCGGATGCAAGTGAGAGCTATTATGAAAAAATTGATGGCAGATATGTGACGCATTATACAGACCAAAATGTGCAGCCAAATACAAACTATAGATACTATTTTAGAACCTATAGTAAAAATTCTAAATCGTCTCAAGGACGTTTAGTTGGTGTAAAATCACTTGATGTTTTTGATTCCGTATCTTGGATTTACAGCGTGACAGATATGCCAAGAAGTGCAAAAATAATCTGGCGACCGCATGTTAATGAAAAAGTCGAATTTTACGTAATAGAGCGTAAAGCAGTAGATGAAGACAAATACATTGAAGTTGGAAAAGTTAAAGGAAGGTTGAGTGTTGAGTTTATAGATACGGATCTTAAAGATAATCATATCTACACATACAGACTTTTTGCACTAACATATGATGGAATAAAGTCTAAGTCATCTGAGATTGTAAAAGTTGTTACAAAGCCTCTTCCTGAGTCTGTGACTAATATTCAGGTAACAAGACATTTGCCAAAAAGTGTAAAAGTTACTTGGGATGAATCTCATGCAAGAGATTTTTATCAGTATTATTTGTATAAAGCAGAGAGTTTTGACGGACATTATGAATTAGTTGCTAAATTATTTAAAAATACTCATATGGATAAATTCGAAGAAGATGGTAAAAATTATTTTTATAGAGTGAGCGTTGTTGACAAAGATGGTTTAGAGAGTAAACATGATGATTATACAGCGCAAGGTTCTTCCTTAGGAAAACCAACCGCTCCTGCTATAGTGGCATCAGGTTATAAAAATAATACGATTGAACTTACATGGAATAACCTTGATCCTAGAAATCAGAATTTTATTGTCTCAAGAGAAGAGAGAGTAGGCTGGTTTGAAGAACTTCATGAAGATTACAGAGGTCTTAAGTCTCAAACATTTGTAGATAAAAATCTCAAACCAAACACAACATATATTTATAAAGTGTATGGGGTAGATAAATACAATATTATGTCTAAGCCAAGTGCGCCGCTAACTATCGTTACACCTGAAACGACAAAAGCAAATCCTGTTCAAAATAGACAAGTACCACAAGAAGTTCAAATAAGACCTGTGCAAAATGTTGAAATTCAAGGTGAAGATACTATAATTCCGGTCGAAAATTTAGACCTAAGTGAGATTTAATGCCACACCTGCATATAAAAGAGTTCAAAACTATTGATTTCCCTAAAACAAACAACGGAGTTCGCTTTAATTTTATGGCGAACAACGTAAATCATAGTGATGAAAAACTTATTTCTGTCAGCATTGATGGGGATGAGTTCTTTTTATTGGTTCAAGACGAGGAAGATAAGCGTTTACTCAAATCTGACAAGCTTACAAGACCAGCGGCTATATTTAATGTGCATAAAGCGCTTTTAGCATATGCAGAGATTGCAGGGCTTGAAGTTCTTGCTTCAAATGTTCCAGAGAGCCAAAAAAATATGCATCTTCAAGAGATAACAGCCCTTAAAAGCATCAACTATTTTGCATCTTCTTTTCCAACAGATAAAGAGTTACGCATTGAGGTAGGTTTTGGTTCAGGTCGCCATCTTCTACATCAGGCGATTAACAATCCTGACTTGTTATTTATTGGAATAGAGATTCATGGTCCCTCAATCGAGCAAGTGCTTAA
>JAHJFL010000033.1 GCA_018824795.1 bacterium
AATATTTCAAGTAAGATAGAGTGTTCAACTCGTCCATCAATAATATGCGCTTTTTCAACGCCTCCGTGGATCGCTTCAAGACAGGCATCAACTTTTGGTATCATCCCTCCATGAATTGTTCCATCTGCTTTGTAGGACTCTATTTGAGCTTCTGTAAGTGTATCTAAGAGATTTTTTTCTTTGTCTAAAACACCAACGATGTCTGTCATAAAAATGATTTTTCTTGCCCCGATAGCTGCGGCTATTTTACTTGCTGCCAAGTCTGCGTTTATGTTAAAACCGGGATGACTCACCTCATTTGCAGAAGCTATTGGTGCAATGACTGGAATAAATTTTTCTTCAAGTAACTTGTGAATTACTTTAGCATCTACATGAGTAATCTCGCCAACCAAACCGTACTTACCATCTGACTTTGGCTTAGCTGTTATAAAGTTTGCATCTTTACCTGTAATGCCAAGAGCCTTCGCTCCATGCATATTTAAAAGCATAGTAATCTCTTTGTTTATACTGCCGCCCAAAACCATCTCAACAACTTCCATGACCTGCGGACTTGTCACACGCATACCATCAACAAATTCGCTCTCAATTTGAAGCTTTTCTAGTAATTCGTTAATTTTATTACCACCGCCATGGACAATAACAGGTTTGATACCAATAAGGTATAAAAGAATAATATCTTGGGCAAACTTATCCTTAAGCTCAGGATTAATTTGAGCCGAACCGCCATATTTTATGACAAAAATTTCCCCTGCATATTTTTTAATATACGGAAGTGCTTCAAGTAGCGTTTTTGCTGTTTCTATTTTTTGAATCAAGGTGCTTCTCCTTTAACTATTTATCTTTTGTAAATTCAATAATATTTTCTTTACTTTCTTGTTTTACCTTTGTTTTATCAAAAGCTTTCTGTGCATCTTCTTCAATATACGGAATACACTCTTTTGGTATTGTAGCTCCAGGTTCTGATGCTATTTTGTCACACATATTCGCATTAAAAGTCATGTTTGAGCATCCTGCAAAAGCAAAAATGGCCAAAATATATAATTTATTCATCTCTTTGTCCTTGGGTTATTTCTTTTTTACTATTAGGTCTAAATATTTTTGAGGTGTCACTCTCATCATCTCTCGCGCAAGCCATCGTATCTGAAAAAAAGCAGCTCCGCTGTCTCTGAGTGTAAAATAGTTTTTGAGACTTCTAAGATTAAAAGTAACGACCATATCTACTTTCACATTGTCTGAGATAATATGCTTAAAAGCATCACCGACATTGCGTTTTTTCTTACCCTCTTGAAGTGCTTCAAAAAGTGCCTGAGCGTTGTTTGGAAATTGCTCTAGCAATTCCAAAGAACTTTTGGCAACTGCAATAGAATAAAAGTCTTCCACTATTTTTGACTGATATACCAATTTATCGTACATAGCACCAATTTCAATTGCGTTATACGCTTTGTTCGTTGTCACAAACATGTTAAAACCAAGAACTTTTTGAATAAAAAATTCTTTATCTCCTCCGTGCAGAGAAGCCACAAAGGCATTAATAACGCCGCTCATAGTGTAACGAGTGCTACGCACACTTATGGCTTGAATACGATGACGAGCATGCTCTTGTAAAACACCACGGCTCGTACCGCGAACTAAAAAGCTTAGATTTGCATGTTCTAAAATAGAGTGGTGAAAGTATGTCCAAGCTAAATCATCTAAAAGCGCAGAATCTTCTATAGCATTTATTTCATGGCACATATTTTGGTTTGGCATAACATTTTCAATGTTTTTGATAACATCATTTTCACTGTTTTCAAAAGAGTCATAACACGTTCTCGCTGCAGCTTCAGCTACGCCGATTCCTGTCTCTTGCAGTAAAACTACCTCAGGTTTAGAATACTCTATGCCGTACATATTTTCCATAATCAGCCCTAAATTTAATTAAAGTCATTCTAGCACAAGCTTGCTTTAACTACTTTTGTATTCCATTCAAAACGGGGACAAAATCGCACTCTTCCAATTCTGTTTTTTCAATCACAGAGCCTCTTTTTACAAAACGTGTAATGATTTGTTTTGAACCTTTGTCCATTGGTGCAACTAAAATACCGCCATCACGAAGTTGTTCAAAAAGTTTTACAGGAATTTCTTTTGCTGAGGCTGAAAATAAAATTCTGTCATACGGAGCATACTGTTTCCAGCCGTTTTGTCCATCGTCTATTTTCGTATGAATATTATTAATACCAAGTTCACGAAAACGCTGCTTTGCTTCGAGCATCAACATTTCTATTCTCTCAATTGTAAAAACGCCGCGAAACAGGTGTGACAATACAGCAGCCTGATAACCGCTTCCGCAACCAATTTCTAGGACTTTATCTGCCCCTTGTGGTTGTAAGTACTCTGTCATTTTAGCAACCGTCAAAGGGGAACTTATGTACTGTTTTGCACCTATTGGAAGTGCATCAAGCTTATATGCACTGTGCTTAAAACTGCTCGGTACAAAAACCTCGCGACTAGTTAGAGCAATGGCATTTTTCACCTCGCTGCTTAAAGTAAATTTTTCACTGCACTCTTGCGCCAAACGAGTTGTTTTGGTGGCCGTAATTCTATCCATCTATTCCCACATTCATATATCGCCTCATAAGGCTGATTTCTTGTTTTTTATATTCAAGCTCTAAGCAAGGCCTATTCCCATTACGCTCTTCTATGCCCTGAGGCGTGATAATTCCGCTAAGTCCAGTGCACTCTGTGTTTTTACTGTCACTTGCTATAACATAACACTGATTCATAATTGCAAGTGCGTTAGTGAGTGTTTTAAAATGTAAAGCTCTCAAAACTCCCCACCATGATGGCACAACAATAACATCACTTCCTTCTAGTTTCTCCCACAAGGTTTTAAAACGCAGTTCAAAACAGATTAATATGCCTATTTTTATGCCATCTACTTCTACTGTTTGCACTTCACTTTCTTCTGCTTCACTGAAGTACTTTTCTTCACCACCAAAGTGAAAAAGCTTGGCTTTGGCTCGCTCATACACAAGCTCTCCATTGTGAAAAACCTTGGCAAAATTAAAAACTTCATTGCTGCGTTTTTCAATAATTGTCAAAACAATAATTTTATTCTGAGAAACTTTTCCTATCTCTTCACCTGCAAACGCAGCAAACGCACAAACACCCTCAAAATTATCATAATCAAAGCCTGAAAGACAAACTTCGGGAGCTACTATAAGTGAATAATCTGGAGTTTCTTTTATAAGTGTTAGCAGGGTTTCTAAGTTAGTGTTATAGTTGGGGGTAGTCTCAAAGGAGAGGGAGCAGAGTTTATAGCTGCTCATCTCTTAGAAATCATCATCAAATGACAAACTTCCTTTTGAGTAATTTGTTACTGTTCCCTCAAAAAAGTTAGTTTTTTGGTCATTGAATTTTGCAAAATCTGCTACCCATTTAATTGGATTTGAGACATTATAAATTTTATCAAAACCGACTGCGTTTAGTCTTTCATCAGCCAAGAACTGAATATACTGCTCAACAATAGTATCTGTTAAACCAAGAATTTGTCCTTG
>JAHJFL010000034.1 GCA_018824795.1 bacterium
AGAACTGAAACATAATAATTGTCTTTCTTTAAAACTCTTCTACAACTTATATTTGTTTTTTTATTCTCTCTTAGTACACAAAATGTTCCGTCATCATTTATAATCCATTTTCCAACTGGAACATCTCTTATTTTAGCTCCATTTTTTTGGTACAAAGATGCGATAACCCTGCCGTCTTTTTTAAATGTACTTCTATAAAAGATACCATTTTTAGAATTTCTTGTAGTTCCTATCCTTGTCTTATCTACAAAAAGTTCTTTTACTTGAGAAGCATTTAAAAAAACAACTTTTTCATTTGTAGCTACACTATTCTTCTCTACAGATAAAAGTTTTCCAAGCATATATCCTTTGTCTATTTTATACCAGACTTTTTTATCTGCATCTATTACATGCTGCAAGATTTCAACTTTGTCACCTTGTTTAACGTAGGCCACTTTTGGGCTTGTAAGTGACGGTTCTTCACGAACATTTGAGTTTTTCAATACAAGTGCCGACGTTGCATTGGCTAAAGTTATCATAAGCATACTTGCAAAAAGTATTTTAAAAATTTGTTGTATCATCATATCTCTCCATATCAGTATTTTAAATTTTTCTAAAAAGGAACTTCTCTTGTGCCCACTTGTTTTGAGAGTTCTTCTCTCAGATTCAACACTTTTACTTTTTAACAGCTTGTATATATTTCAGTTCCCAGTTCATTGAGACACCATTGTTCTTTTGAGTGTAATCGAGATACTTTTTTATGCCATTTATCATAGTTTCTTGATTACAATTTGCACCAAATAATAAAGTACAAAATTCACTCATACTTTCTATATTGTCAAAATTCCAATGATACTTTTTGATTTCGTAAGATGTTTTAAAACCTGCTTCATTAAGTGATTTAATATCCTCAGTATTAATGAAAATCCCATCATGTCCCATTGGATTAACACTATTTATAAAAATATTTAAAAAATCACCAACAAATGAATTTTGCGCTACATCACCAATAGCCAAAACTCCATTTGGCTTTAGTATTCTATATGCTTCTTTATAGAATGGTAATCTATTTTCAAGATGATGAAGCCCAGATAATGAAAATATTCCGTCTAAATAATTATCTTCAAATGGAGTATTGTCTATAGAGGCATTTATTATTGTCGAGTTGTCAATCTCACAAAACAAATTTGACGGATCTATATTGAAAAGTTTTATTGTTGAATCCAGCTTATGTTTAAGATACTGACCACCGCTTGGAATATCAGCAATAATCTGTTCTGATTTTGGATTTAAAATATTTAATAACAGCTTAAACTCTTCATCTCTGGCATGAGGATATTTCACCATTGCTTTATGATATAAATCTGCTCTGTTGTCAAATATCTCTTTATAACTAAACATGAGAAGAAGCTTTTTTATTTAAAAACTTTATAAAATCATTCATTAAATCAGAATTTATTTTTTGGAGATATTCTTTTTCATGGTTGCTAAATGGTCTCATGCAAACATTTGCTTCAAAAAGCACTATCTGCCCATTTGGCAGTATTGCACAATCTATCCCAAAAAAATCCAGCTTTAAATAGTTATAAATATATGTACAAAAATCATAAAATACTTTTGGTACATTTTCTAAAAAATCTTTTTCTTCCTTCATATATATCTTTTTATCCATCATTTTAAGTCTTGTATTTGAGTGAATTTTCCAAGAATCCGAAACTATTTGATGTCTTGGTAAGACAATTCCATCCAAAACAAAAAATCTAATTTTTCTGTACAAATTATCATCTGATTTAAAATCTATATATTCTGTAATAAAATATTCTTTTTCTCCATTGAGAGCATATTCACTAAATTCAACTTTGTCATAATCATCAATTTTTATTAAATCAACTCCCCCATGAGAAGAAACGCTGCGCATTAAAAAACTTTTACCACCAAAAAACTTATTAGCACTGCTAAGAATATCTTCTTTTGAGTTGGGCTTTATTCTATATGTTTTTGGAATCACAAATTGTTCAGTAGAGCTTAAATTTTGTGAAAGCTCATCTCTTTTTGTTTTAAATATATCTTTTGGTTTATTCAAAACAGTAGCTTTGAAATTTAATTTATCAAAAACAGTCAAAGAATTTTTATGAATCTCAGGATCACAAATCATATTTACTATCACATCTGGTTTAGTTTGAAGCTCTACTTTTAGAGTTTGCTTTTCTCCACCCAAATAGAGAGTGGTCATACTTGAATTCGGTATTTCTACATTTTCTAAAAAGGAGCTGTTTCCATCAAAAAAAAGTGAAAACTGTTTAAAAAAACCATCGTTGTATAATACTTTTACATTGTTGTCATCAGGAATTCCCAAAACTTTAAGTATATTTAATGAATTCATCCTATTTCTCCCATCTTAAAAATTCCCTTAGCTTCATCAAATCTGACATACCAAAGCTGCAATCCTCTAGAACTTTTCCCGTGGTATATGTAACCTCTTTTAGTCATGTAGTTCGTATGCTCGCCCAAATGTGCTAGCTTCTTGTTTTCAAGTTCAAACACCAAGCCCTTTATTTGCTGTGCATATCTTTTTTTCAGTTCATTAAAATTGAGTTGCATAAGCTTTGTTCTAAGGACATTACTTCCTCTATATTCTTTTTTAATAAACATTCTAAAGAAAAAGTATGCATTATCTTTTTCTGATAGATGATCTAGATACACAGTGCTTACTCCTACTATCTCATCACCAAAGAGTATTAAAACTGAAACTTGTTCTACTCTTCTGACTGCTTCCTCAGCGGAGAGCACATGAGCATTTGTCCACATTCTGACAACACCCTCTTTCTCTTTTGGAGAGAGTGCTTCATAAACAAATTTTATCTCAAGATTTAGCATTCTTCTCTCTTTTTAGTATCTCTAGAGAATTTTTAGCTTTTGCATTTTTTGGGTCAAGTGCTAAGATTTTTTTGTACTCTTTCTCGGCAGCTTTAAAATCACCTTTTCTATAGTAAATATATCCCAGAGAATCGTAAGTCTCAAGTATGGAGGCATCTTTGTCCATTACATCTTTAAGTATGTCCAGTGCTTCATCAAATCTTCCTAAATCACCAAGGGCAACTGCCATGTTAAATGTGGCAGGCAAATAGTCACTCTGAATGGCAAGTGCTTTTTTAAACTCTTCTATTGCCTCTTCTTTTTTATTTTCATTGAAAAGGTCATTTCCTTTTTCAAAGAGAGGTGCAGCTCTCTCTAGCTGTGTCTCTGGCATTTTAATCTGTTCTATATCTTCGGATGCTATGAGATAGTTTCCTTTTGAATAGTCACTATCAAAGTCGAACATCTCCATCTTGGCATGTGGAAGTACAGCGACTGCAAACACTTCATCTATTCCAGATGTAAACTCAATAAAGGAGACAATCTTCCCTGTTTTAATATTTACAACCCAGACACCACTTACTCTTTTAGGTAGTTTAGTGATTTCCAATCCGCTGAAGGTTGCACTTTCTCTTACTTTTGAAAGACCTATAAACGCAAAGTCTCCCAGCATTGTAAGTCCTCTGGTAAATCCAGGAAGTCTTGTTACTTCTACTACTTTTTTTGTTTTAAAGTCATAGTAAGAAAGAGCGCCTTTGCCTGATTCAAGAAGCCAAAGTTTCTCTTGATGCCATCTTGGCGAGTGTGGCATACTGAGACCTTTTGCTAAAATCTTATTGGTTGTGATATCCATCAAGATTCCGCCATTTGCTTTGTTGGCTCTCCATCCCAGTGGTTCATCTGTTTGTCCAAGTGCTGTTACATAGCGAGGTTCACCGTCCCTTGTACAAAAACCATTGAGATGACATTTATCTATAGGCTGAAGAAGCGTTATAAAAGACGGTTTCCAAATAGGCTTGAAACTGCTGTTTGGCTCTTTTATACACAAACATGAAAACTTTGTGTTTATGAAGTAAAGTTCATCATTAGTATATTCCATCTCATGTATGTCAACATCTGCTGTAAAGTGAATATTTTGAGGGAGGTAACATGCATCATAAGTTTTTCCGTCTTCGAGTTTAGATGTAACTCCGCTGTAGTTTGCAAACTGGTAGATGCCATGACCTAAACCTGCCCATATTTTGCCACCTTTCGCGTACATTCCCATAGGTCTTGCGAACTCTTTGTATCGTATGTCAAACTGATTGTTGTGTTGTCCCATAAGCATTATTTTACCGCTTTGGTACGTTGTCATAACTATAGTGGATTTTATCTGTTTTAAAAACTCTACAATATTTGCAGAGTAGGTAAAGTCTATATTTTGCTCTTTTGGTTTATCTGTTTTTTGTTGACTCATCTGTTTTTACGCCTTTTAAAAAATCTTTATATATTGCATCCCAGCAACAGCCGTGTGTTGCATCGTAAGTGAAGTATTTTACATTGTTTTTGTTTTCAAACTTATTGAAGTAAGAAAGAAACACCTCTTTTGGAACGATTTTGTCGTTGTTACCTATAAGATGGTACTGTGGTATGTTTTGTAACTCTTTTGTATAGTCAGCAGGATTAAGGGAACCATCAAGCGGTGAGATGTGATGTAACTCTGTCCATTTGTTCGTCTCTAAATTACCTGCAACCGTTATAATCCTGCTGATATCTTCTCTCTTTACAGCGGTTAGTGCCGCTACCGCCGCACCGCCGGAGTATCCTATAAGAGTGAAGGAGCTGTTTTTATGATTTTTTTTAAGATTACTCAAGGCTTCATCAAAGCTTTGGATAATCTTAGTGTTAAATCTATGTGAAGTCCAATATTTATTTTCACAGATGCTTTGTTTTACATACTGGCAAGGTCTGGCAATATAAACTTTACAGTTGCTCTTATCACTAAGCATAAGGGAAAGTCCCACAGGATTAAGCGGAGTCGGATTATCAGATATTCTGCGTTTGGTTATCCAAGAGAGACCATCACCCTCTATGTATACTTTCATATCTTTGTTTTCACATTGTGAAAGTTTTTGCATACTGAAGAGATTGAAAGTGGAAGTTTTTAACTCTGTTTGTGTTACGGCTTTATCAAAAGAAAGATTTAAAGCCGTAGTTTTTCGTTCATCTAATGTGGGGATATGAGTACATCCATTCAAAAAGAACACACCCAAAAGAGACGAGTAAAGAATTTTTTTAAATGAATGCGTTAACATTTTCTCATAGAGTATTTCCACATGCCATAGCATGTAGAAATATTTTTAGAAGCTAAACACATACTTC
>JAHJFL010000035.1 GCA_018824795.1 bacterium
GGTTAAGAAAGGCTGGTATAATTAGCCCTCCAAATATAAATTTTAACTCATTAATACAATAAATAATATTTAAGGATAGAAGATGCGACTTACAATAGATCAATACTCACAACATTTCAAAATGTCAAAAGAGATGATACAATCAAAGTTACGAGCAAAAAAACTTAATTACATTATAGAAAATTCCCAAACTTATATTATTGTGACCCAAGATGCCATGAAAAGTGCACAATCTCCAGAGGCCCAAGAGACAAAAACATTAACAAATGTGCCGGAACAAACGCAGCCTAAACATGCTGTTGCAAAACCAAAAGCAACTGTCGGAGCAGTTTTATCCCTCTACCAAAGAGAGAACAGACACCTTAAAGATAAAATATTAAAGCTAGAAGATAAAATCGACCAACTCATAGCGGACAAAGAAAAAATGTTACGTGACGAGAGAGATAAAATTGAACAGCTCTACAATACAAAAGATGAACAGCTTAAAAATATTCTTGAACTTATCAACAAAAAAATGATGTTAGAAAATTCAAGATATGAAACTATTCATGAGGTTGAAAGCATAGAAGAAGCCAAAGAGACAAAGACTGAACCCTCTGAACCTGAACATGAAAAGACGTTCGTTGAGTTAAAAGAGTACCTCAAATGTTTAGACATAAAGTCTTACCAGAAAAAAAATATTAAAAAAAGATTTTTAGATGCTTACCATAGCGACATTAGAATCATCCAAAGAAACGGAAAACTTTTCCTTGATTTGGCACGTTATGACTACACGGATCTACTCAAACACTAACTGTTTCTTTCTTCTTCAAAACGCAGACAAAACATCAGATACTAATTGTTAAGATATCATGATGTTTGCTGTATAATCACGCAAATTTTTAATAAATGGTTTCCCATGAATAGTACATCAAAAAAAAGTGCCCTTATTGTTTTTTTCTACCTTGTCGCGTTTAGTTTTCTTTTTGGATTTTGGACTCTTTTAAACAAGGGCTTAACGCTTCGTGAACCTTATAAGGGGAATGAAAAACTCCAAAGTGCTTCTTATGCTCCGTTTAAGTACGATGAGTCTCCTATGGACTTACAAAGAGGTTTTAAAATACCCGAAGAACGCATAGATGAAGATTTAAAACTCCTCTCAGAGCATTTTGAGGGCATCAGAGTTTACTCGGTTGTAGGACTAGAAGCTGTACCAAAGTATGCAAGAAAGCATGGACTCAAGCTTATGCTTGGAATCTGGATAGGTGCTGATGACGTACTTAACCAAAAAGAGATTCAAACTGCTATTGCACTGGCTAAAGAGTACGGAGATGTTATTTCATCTGTCGTTGTTGGGAATGAAGTACTTCTGCGCCGCGAGCTCAGCAGCACAAAACTTTCCGGGTACATTCAACAGGTAAAACAAGCACTTCCCGATACACAAATAACCTATGCTGATGTTTGGGAGTTTTGGCTAAAAAATCCTGAGCTCTCAGCCCAAGTTGATTTTGTAACGATACACATTCTGCCATACTGGGAAGATATTCCAGTATCTGTTGAAGATGCTCTGGCTCATGTCGCACAAACACGCTCAGAAGTTGGTGCTATTTTGCAAAATAAAGAGATTCTTATAGGCGAAACAGGTTGGCCTTCTGAGGGAAAAATGCGCGGTTCATCTTCTGCTACACCTTTTGCACAAGCTGCTTACATGAGAGGATTTTTAGAGCTATCCCAACAAAACAACTGGAAATATAATCTTATAGAAGCGTTTGATCAACCATGGAAAAGAGTCAGCGAAGGAGCTGTTGGAGGTTACTGGGGCATATATGACAAAGACGCACAAGATAAAAATGTTTTCTTTGGAGAGGTGAAAGATTTTAAAAATTATCAAACGCTCTTTCTGTTAAGTGCCTTTATTTTAATCCTTGCAATGCTTATACAGTTACAAAAGCAAATATTCTCGTTCAAACTTATGGCATACGCTTTTATCTCAAGTATTCTATTAGCTTTGCAGTTTAATCAATACCAGATTGCTCCTAAAGATTATGTTGACTATTTAAGAATTTTGACTCTTTATTTTGCCTTCACATTGCTTTAC
>JAHJFL010000036.1 GCA_018824795.1 bacterium
TCATAACCTCTGGAACTGTTACATGGTTTATATGAAAAAAAATGTTTTTTATATCTTGTTTTATAACTGCATTAATAAGCGCCGCTGTCATCGGCGTAGTTGTCTCAAATCCAATGGCAAAGAAAATAACTTTGCTTGATGGATTTTCACCTGCTATTTTTAAACAATCAAGAGGCGAGTAAACAAACCTTACATCTGCCCCCTTGCTTCTTGCATCTTGAAGGCTTCCATTACTTCCAGGTACTTTAATCATATCACCTAAAGTTACGAGTATTACGTCTGGCTGCATACTTAAGACATACGCATGATCGATTCTCTCTTTTGGCATAATACAAACAGGACAGCCCGGACCGTGAATAAACTTGATGTTTACAGGCAGAAGTTGGGGAATGCCATACTTCATAATAGTATGTGTGTGCCCACCGCATACTTCCATAATGTTTATAGTATTTGGAAGTTTTTTTGCATCTTCTTTAATAATTCTTGCGAATGCTTTTATAGTATCTGCATCTCTAAAATCATCATAAAGATTTTTAAGTTCCAATTGCATCAGACACCCCTGTTCGGACACTCATCATCTTCTAAAATTGCCCTTTGCCTCTCTTCTTCATCCATGGCTTCTATAATTTCTTTATAGGTTTCTAAGCTCAGCATTGCATCTTCTTCATCTATTTTATTCATAATAAAACCAATATGCAAAAGAACATAATCCCCTATTTTTACATCATCTTCACCCATCAGGTCTAAACTTGCATCGCGTTTAACTCCCATTGTATCAACAGTTGCTATATTATTCTCTTTGTCTATTTTAACGACTTTACTCGGGATTGAAAGACACATTATCTCATCTCCATTTTGAACTTAATCCACTGTGCCACTTTTTTAAGACTTGTTTCATCTTTTGTACTCACTTCAAGAATGTCTACATTTGGTTTGAGTTTTCTTGCCATCTCTTTCTCTTTTGCCATGTCATAGTCAAAATAAGGAAGTAAATCTACTTTGGTAAATAAAATTAAATCGGCTTTACGAAACATCACCGGGTATTTTTCAATTTTGTCTTCACCCTCTGGAATACTCACAAGAACTATATTTAAATGACTTCCAACGTCATAAGAAGCCGGACAGACAAGGTTGCCCACATTTTCAATAAAACAGACATCCATGGTGTCTAAATCCATATGATGCAGAGCTTTATGCACCATAAATGCATCCAAATGACAGGCTGAACCTGTTTGAATTTGATGCGCCTGAATGCCTTTTGCTTTGAGTCTGTCGGCATCGCGGCTTGTTTCCAAATCGCCTTCAACAACACCAAATTTAAAGTCTGCCACGTTACTCAAATGTTCTAAAAGCGTGGTTTTCCCACTCCCAGGTGAACTCATAAGATTTATACACAAAACGCCATGTTCATTAAAATGCTGACGATTATGTCCTGCTTCATGGTCATTTTTATCTAAAATCTTTGTAATGACAGAAATGGTTTTTGGGTCATTGAGTTGAGGATTGTCATGCAGATGTGCATGCGCCTCTTGATGAGAATGAGAATCTCCATGATGATGCTCATGAGAGCTCTCTTGATGAGAATGACTATGAACATGTCTATCTGTTATACTACAACCGCAATCTTTACACATATTATTATCCCTTAATTTTATTTCATAAAATGAAGGAGCTCCTTCATTTACTTATCACGTCCATGGAAGTAATTCCATGGACTACGCTAACGCTTGGTTTCCTTCGGCAGAAAGCCCTCGGCAACTTGTGCCTCTTTTATTTTACCCGAGTAACATATTTGAGCCGACAACAAGAGAAATGATTCCCGCTGTTGCAAATACTCTTCTTAAATTTTGTTTTGAGTTGAGCAGACTTTTGTTAACATAGAGAATGACCGTACCAAAACCCACAAAAACCAGCATCACACCAAGTGCAAACACAAACACCATCATCAGATCAACACTCTGTCCTTCAATAAGTCCAAGTGTGACAAGCATACCGCGGACGCCGCCAATACCCATGAGTGCTCCAACGGTAAACGCAGAAGCAGTATCCGAGTTGCCGTGAGAGTGTTCTTTTCCAAACCAAATATGTATATGTTCCTTTCCATGGTGGATATGCTTTTTTAGCTGTATTCTGTCAGTAAAAACCATAAAAAGAAGATAAACGCCCATAGCTAAAATAACGAAAGATGAGATAGTGTCACCATAAGCTAAAATATTTTCATTAACTGCATAACTCTCTAAAACTTTTGCAAAAATAAAAAGCATTAAACCGTGTCCTATTGCAAATAACACTGTAATCAGCATAGTCTTCTTTTTATTTTTACCAATAGAAAAATCAGCAATAGCCGTGAGATGATCAGGTCCAAACGCATGCAAAACACCATACCAAAAAATAAGAAGTAAACCTAAATTTTCCATAACAGAACCTCTAATAGTGAATAAGTATTCATATTCTATATCTTTATTTTAAAATTAATATTAATTTCTTCATTTCTTAGTTATTTTTGGGACTAAAATATGATAAAATTAATCTATGCAATGCATTTACTGTAATAATAAAAAATTATATGAACTAAAATCGGGACAATTGAAGTGTTCCCAATGCAAAAAAAAGTTTTCACCAAAAAAAATTCAAACTGATTTAACTCTCATAGAGTGTTTTTGTAATGACTTAAGTGTAAACGCAGCCGCGAAAGCTCTTCATCTAAACTATGCAACTGTAAAAGTACGATATGAGCTTTTTAGAAATTTAATAGCAAGTTTTTCGGAACAAGAATATCAGGATAAAAATGTTAAAGAGTATGACGAGTATATCTACTTGCCCCAAAGCAAAAAGAAAATAAAAGAGAATATTTTTGATGCGCAAAACTTTTTATCATTTCATTATGATGACAAAATCTACAACCTGCTCATGCCAAATCTCAAAGTCTACAAAAAGCAGTTTTTGGATGATGGTGCACAAACCATATATTTTAAAGAGTTCTCAAAATTTATGATGCATAATAAAATTTCTAAAACGCAAAAAAGAGAAAATAGTATTACAAAATTTTGGCTTTTTTTTGAAGAGTCCATTTTGAAATATAAGGGTGTAAATGACGATAATTTTATAAATTATCTCAAAGAGATTGAGTTTAAATTTAACTACAACACAGAAAAGCGAAAAGAGATACTATCAAGCCTTATAAGGCATCTTGTTTAAGCATCTCTAAAAGCTCTATTGGTTTTGTTTTTAAAGCATCAGCGATTTCTTTAATACCACTCTCTTGCGTTGCATTAAAACCTTTTTCTTTTATGATTTTAAGTGCTTTATCCATATCAATATTTTCTTGCTCACATGCTTCTTTTAAAGAGAGCTTGCCATAGCCTCCACCTTCTTTGAGTGTACTTGTTTTTTTCTGCATATTCATCAGCTCAAAAATCTCAAAAGGAGACTTGCCGTTTTCTTTGGCAATATTTTCAATGGTTGTTTCCAAACTTACACCTTGAATATTTTTTGCTCTGAGTTCCTTCATGAGTGTCGGAGCATCTTGACCCGTCGTTTTAGCAAACTCTTTGAGGCTAGAGAGTTCAGCATGTCCATAAGGAGCTCTTTGCGCTTTTTTCTCCCAACTTGCTTTCATATTGTCCTGAAAATCCAAAAATTGCTCAAACCCAACCCAATAGTATAAAACGCCTAAGACAAAAAACAAATTGAGAAAAAATGCAAACAGAAATTCTTTGGTCAGTAAAGAAAACTCCCTGCTTTTATTTTTAAAATAATTCATCAGTGGTGACCAATTGAGATAAATATGAAAACAAACACCTAGAATGAAAAGCAGCATAAATGTCGCATGCAAATTTGAGTATTGCGTTTTATCCAGACCAAAAAGTTCCCAATTTGTCCAATTAGCAACACGCCCTTTAGGGGCAATAAAGAGCACAATTCCTGTGTAAGTCATAATCAAAAATGAAAATGTAATCGTGAGCGAAATGACTCTGCGAAAGCTATTCATAAAACTCCTTTACATATAAAATATTTACTAAGACAATTCTATCATAATGCAAATCTAAATAAATGCATTATTTTCTTAATCTTTTGGAAGAAGACAGTAATTTTTATCGGGTGCATAATAGGTCACAATCTGGATAATGCTCATCATAGAAACAGATGCTATCATTCCAGCGATTACCAGCGAAGAATACTCCTCTGCACTTATTGCATGAGCCCCTATTCCAATAGTTGCAACTGCCAATAAAAAAGTTAGAGGCATAGAGTCACCCATGGCAAACATAAGCGTATTTTTCAAACCAAGTTCTCTCAGATATATCATAGAGCTAGCAATACGCAATGCAACTATAATTCCTACAATTTGTAAGGAGAGCAGTAAGATAGAGGGAGAGAAAAGTGCATCTAAATTAACCGTAGATCCGACATAGATAAAATAGACAGGTATTAAAAATCCAAAACCTAGTGAAGAGAGCTTATGCGGAAGTTCTTTTTTATGCTCAAAGAAAGTCGCAACAAACATTCCGGCAATAAAAGCACCCAAAACCATATCCAGTCCAAGGTATATCATAGCTGCAATCATGGCAAAAAAGAGTGCCATTGAGAGACGTACGTCTTTGTCGCGGTTATCGCGTTCTGGCATGATTGTTTTTTTAAGTTTTGGATACCACCAAAAAAGTATTTTCACTGCTTTAAACATGAGAACGGTTGCAAACAAAAAGAAAATTAGGGTTGCAATAGCTAAAATGAAGTTGAGTGTTACGCCATATTCCAAAACACCGCTTAAAAGCGTGAGTGCAGCTATGCTGATAAGTTCACCCAATATTCCAATAATGAGTGCTAGTTTTAGCCAAGGTTCTTCTTTGCCAAACTCTTTTACAAGTGCCATAATCATGCCCAAAGAAACAATTGGAAACGCAACAAGATAGATAAACGAGTAGTGAAATCCCCAAACAATTAAAGCTGAGAGCGAATAAAGTATGATGAAATAGCCGATAGCCCGTTTAAAGAGCGAAGATTCCATTGTCAAAAAAGCTTTGAGATTTACCTCAATACCTGCAAGAAACATCAAAAACAGAAAGCCTGTTTTTGCAATAATAGGAACATAAACATTTGCATCCAAAATACCCCAGTAACCAATGCCGCAACCTAGAAGAATCTCAACTACTGCAAGAGGCATTCGCAAACTTTGGGCTATAAATGGAGCAAATAAAACTGCCCCGGCAAGTGCTGCAATTATTAAAGGTATATCGGACATTGTGTTTTGCCGCCCTTTGTCCAAAAATGAAATTTTAGACTTGTATTTTATTGCGGCATAATACTCGAATTTTTGTTAATATCGTTTCGAAAGTTTGCACAATTGCAGCAGGATGAAGAATAAGCTAAATTTAGACTATTCTATCCTTCAGTGAGCTGCGTTTAAGAGATTTCGTGATTTATGAAAATAATTTTTTCATAGCAGTAAAAAACAGTTTAAATATTCCGCTATTTCCTACTAACTTATCTATAAATTCATCATAGGTGGTTTTATTCTCTTCAAAAAATCCACGAAGATATTTTTCACTTGCTTCCATTCCGCCAGTTTTTTCTATCTCCAAAAGTTTTTGGTAAATTGGTGTCATGGTATCTATAGCTTTCTGCGGTGCAGCTTTTCTAAAAGCTGTATGAGAAAGTATCTCATTAGTAATAGGGTCTATTTTTGGTTCAAATTCGGTTACAACCCAGTAGTAACTTCCATCTTTTGCAAGATTTTTGACAACAGCCATAATATTTTTACCTCTGCTAATTCTGTCCCACATCATCTTAAAAACAACCTTCGGCATATCCGGATGTCTTACAATATTATGAGGCTGTCCAATAAGCTCAGCTTCCGAGTAGCCTGAAATTTCAACAAAATAGTCATTTCCATACTCTATTATCCCTTTTGCATCCGTCTTTGAAACGATATATCTCTTATTACTTAATTTTATTTCATTATCTTTTGGTATTGGCTGTGGCATGTAGTTTCTCCCATTTTCTTAATTATTATGATTATATAGTTTTTTTAATATTTTATGCAATAATACACAAAATTATTTCCTCAAGAAAGATAAAATAATGAACAAAAGTAAAAGTTTAGACGCTATTGAAAATGCAAGAAAATCACATGAATTGCAGATGGCTAAAATTGAAGCCCTCATTCATGGCAAAGAAGTTGAGAATCCAACAGCAGTGGCAAAAACGCAATGTGAATTTGGAAAGTGGCTTTATAACCAAGACAATCGTGTCAAAGAAATTTTAGGCATGCAGTTTTACACTGAGATTGAAACCCTGCACGGCAAGTGGCACAGTGAATATTTAAGAGTTTTTGAAATATTTTTTAAA
>JAHJFL010000037.1 GCA_018824795.1 bacterium
TTACCGGTCTTCGCGAAGAGTTGCAACAATGTATGACAGCAAACGCTGGTGCATTTAGAACAAAAGAGACTTTAGAAATTGCTATAGCAAAAGTAAAAGAGCTTCGTGCAAGATTTAAAAATATCCGTATCAAAGACAAATCAACTGTATTTAATACAGAACTTCAAGAAGCTATTGAGTTTGGACATATGATTGATTACTCTGCGTTTATTGTTGAAAGTGCTATTGCAAGAAATGAAAGCCGTGGTGCACACTATAGAGAAGATTTTGAAACTCGTGATGATGAAAACTTCCTCAAACATACAATGGCCTATATGGATACAAATGGTGACATTAAGCTTGATTACATGGATGTCGTTCTTGGCAAACATGAGCTTAAAGCTAGAAACTACTAAGTAAAGGAAGAGAAACTTATGAGTACACATACAATTACTACACAAAAAGTAAACTTCAAAGTATTTCGTTTTAATGCAGATGAAGATTATCTTCCATATTATGATGATTACACTATGGAAGTCACTTCTGAAGAAGTTGTGCTAGATATATTAAATAGAATTAAATGGGATCATGATGGTAGTTTTTCATACCGTCGTAGCTGTCGTCACGGTATTTGTGGGGCTTGTGCAATCAAAGTAAACGGTCGCGCAACTCTTGCATGTAAAGAAAATATGAATAAAATGATTGATATTTTTGGAAACGATTTGGTACTAGAGCCACTTAGTATTAAGCGTGCTGTAAAAGATATGATCATTGATAAAAAAGATTTCTGGGAAAAGCATGATGCTATTCATCCATATCTTATCTCGGACGTAGATGAGCATCCTGAACATGAGCACTTAGTAACACCTCATGAAGCAGAAGAGCTTAATGAAGCAGACTTATGTATTCAGTGTGGTGCTTGTCACTATGCTTGTCCTGTTGTTGAGATAAATGAAGACTTCTTCGGTCCGGCTGCGTTTGCTAAAGCTTATCGCTTTGAAGCAGATGTTCGTGATGATGCACGCACGACAAGACTTTTAGAACTTCACGAGGAAAAACAAGGTCTTTGGGACTGTGTAAAATGTTATGAATGTGCCGAAGTATGTCCAAAAGATGTAAATCCTATTGAAAAAATTACAAAACTTCACCAAATGTTGTTTAGAGAAGGCGTTGCAACTTCTAATGTAGCAACACGCCACGCAGTAGGCTTTAAGCACTCAATTGCTAAAAATGGTGTACTTGATGAGGGTGGACTTGTTTTATATTCTGAGGGTTTAGGCATCGTTAAACATGTACCTGTTGCACTGAAAATGTTTGTAAAAGGTAAAATTGTTCCACCATGGGGAATTGTAAAATCTGACAATCTTGATGAGATTCAAAAACTTGTAAAATCTTCATCAACAGCAAAGTTCTAGGAGTAAAGATATGAAAAAATTAAAATATGCACTTTTTACAGGCTGTACAGCTAAACAAAGTACTCCTGAGCAAATGATGTCTACTCTGGCCGTAGCTGATAAACTTGGAATAGAACTTGTCGAACTAACTGAAGCTTCATGTTGTGGTGCTTCTCACTTACAAGATTATGATGACTTTTTATCTTTAGTTTTAAATGCAAGAAATATTGCTTATGCAGAAAAACATGAACTCACTATGGTTACTATATGTAACACATGTCAGCTTAATACTGCAATGACAAAACATCGTTTAGATAATAATGCAGAACTCAAAGCAAAAGTTAATGAGAAACTTGGTGAAGTTGGCTTGGAGTACAAAGGTACTTCTATGGTTACACACTTTTTATATGCAATCATAGATGATTTTGGTCTTGATAAAATAAAAGATATGGTTGTAACACCACTCAGTCAATTTAATATTGCACCTTTTTACGGATGTCACAATATTCGCCCTTCAGAACTTCAAAATGAAACGCATAAAAAACCGGAAAATGCGTATCGCCCTACTTCACTTGATGATTTAATTATCGCTTGTGGCGGTAAGAATGTAGATTATGAAGAAAAAAATAAATGTTGTGGTTTTCACGTTGAACTTCAAGCACCTCGTACTGCATCGATTTTAACAGGAAACGCAATTGCAGGAGCTATGGATAACAACGCGGACTGGATGGTAACACCTTGTCCTCTTTGTCATCTGAAACTTGACACACAA
>JAHJFL010000038.1 GCA_018824795.1 bacterium
GAATCAGTTTTAAAAACTCCTCAAACAAACTATAAGCAAATAAAATACTACAATTTGATTACCCATATGCCAATATAGTTAACAAAATGTAAATAAAGCCCTCCGTTTAAACTTAGATTAAATTTTGCAACTATATAATGACAGGGTAAAATAATTTATCACATTATGAGAAGTGATAGTAGAGTGGGCTTTTTCAGCTTGTTTTGCTATCACTTCCGTAGTAGTGGTAAATTAACAAAACAGGAGAAATGAATGAAAAAAATTATATTATCGGTTGCTGTTGCAACAATGGCTCTTTCTACAGTTGCAAGTGCACTCGAAGATATCAAAGTTAGCGGTCAGGCTAAAGTATGGTATGAAACGAATGATAAAGTTGACAATGAATTATTCCGTAATGATTCATCATATGGTGAGACAGTATTTAAGATTGGTGTAACAGGAAAGCAAGGAGATGTTGGTGCTGGAATTACACTATACCAAACTTCAACTATGGGTCTTGAAGGTACTGTAGTAAGTAATGTACGTTCAGCTGATGAAATTAATACAGCTCCGTTTGTTGGTGAAGCATATATTACTGCTCCACTTATAGCTAGCACTATTCTTAAATTCGGTAAACAAGAGTTAAATACTCCTTTAGCATTTACTGAGACATGGAATTCAGTTCCAAATACTTTCAATGCTGCTGTTTTAGTAAACAACTCTGTTGATAACTTGACTTTAATTGCTGCTTATATCGGTCAAAGCACTGGTTCTACAATGACTGGTAATTTTGATGAAGGTTTAGGCGGTTCACAATATTTTGGTGGCGGTTACGCAGTAGCTGGTCTATATAAATCTGATGCTTTTGCTGCTAATCTATGGGCTTATCAAGTAAATAATGTACTATCTGATGGTCTTACTTGGTATGCAGGTGGTGGTTCAGGTGTTTCTGTAAATGCATTATGGGCTGATGCTTCTATGAAAGCTGGTGTTGTTAATCTTACTGGTACAGCTGCTTATGTAACTCATGATGGTGACGGTGCTACTGAAACTTCAGCGTTTGCTTTAAGTGCAGACACTAAAGTATCTGATGTAACACTATTCGCTGCTGCTTCTACAGTTTCTGAAGGTGATTTACCGGTAGCAAATACTGCAACGGGTTTCAAAAAATCTAAACTTCCAACTGAAGCTGTTTACACAGACGGTCTTTATGTTGCACAACCGGGCTCAACTGCTTTCAAATTGAAAGCTTCTGGTAAACTTGGTACAACTGGTTTAGCACTTCAAGGTGTTATGAATAACAATAGTGGAAATGATGGCGAAGCAATGGGTGTTTTAGGTTTTCAAGCTCAAACTCTTGAAACAACAGAAGTTGACTTAATTATCTCTCAAAAACTTGGTGATTTCGATCTTAAAGGTATCTTAATGAACCGTTCTTTTGCTGATAATGCAACTGATGATGCTTTAGGTGGTAACTACGTACGTGTTATCGCTTCTGTAAACTTCTAAGAAATTTTTTCTTTCAAGCTTACTTACTCGTTCCCACGCTCCGCGTGGGAATGCAGACCTCACTTTTTTCACCAAAACACAACGAACTCTTCCAAAAACTCTTTTTTTAGCTCACATTTAAACAATTTTTGTATAATCTAGTAAACAATTACAAAAGAGAGAAAAATGAAAAAAATACTCCTCGTTCTAACATCAATCATTCTTAGTATGCTTTTTATGGCATGTAGTAAAGTTGCTTTTGAAAAACAGCCCCCAAAAGAAAACGCAGCCCTTGTTTATGTCTACGTTGTCGCAGACAGTGGTGTTAATGATACAAACAGAGTCTCTTTATATAAAGTCGGTATCAACGGTAAAAAAACAGAAGGCTACTTAAAAGTTGCAGAGTATAAAGCCTATGACCTCAAGCCGGGGATGATTACAATCTCTGCTTACAGAGGTGATTTAGAAGAGCAAAAAATTAATATGGATTTAGCTGCCGGAAAAACATACTACTTAAGAGTAAAAAGTTTCGCGGATGATTTTGCAAAGTTTGAAATAACAAGAGTAAATTCAAGTGTTGCGCATGAAGAGTTGGCTCATACGACTTTAGCAGGTGAATATGTAAAAGAAGATAACATAATCTCTGAGTTAATTACTCCTAAACAAGAAACAGCTACACCTGTAGCGACTCAGCAGGTAGTCTACACAAAATCAAAAACAGAAGAACTTCAAAACGCAGCTGCCCTAAAGCAGCAAGGTATTTTAACTGATGATGAGTTCAATAAACTCAAAGCAGAAATTCTTTCTAAATAATAAACTTTGCGCTAGACGCAAGGTTTACCCTACGCTTAATAGAATTACTTTATGACTTGCATCAACTTACATTTTAACTCCAAAAGATATAATACATTCAATAAAAAACGACAGGATAACTAATGCTTATTGACAGTTATGAGAGAGTAGTGGATTATTTGAGAGTCTC
>JAHJFL010000039.1 GCA_018824795.1 bacterium
AAACAAGAACTCAAAGAAAGTAAAACGAAAGTGAATTCCAAGGATGAAAAGGCTGGATTTCCCTATAGAATAGAGAAAATAAACTTTTTGTCTGGAAGTGCAAAGTTTGCGGATCTTTCACTCCCGATAAAGTTTCAGACTAATATTCATGATGTCAGCGGCTCTATTCTTGCAATTTCAAGTATTCCAGGTGATGTCAGTTATGTTGACGTTGTAGGTGAGGTTGATGCGTATGGCTCAGCAAAACTCAAAGGAAGCCTAGATAGTGCGAATCCTAAAAAATTTACTGATTTAGGATTGGTTTTTAAGAATCTTGAACTCAACTCTATGAGCGGGTACAGTGCTTCTTTCGCTGGGTATGCAATAGACAGCGGGAAGCTTTATCTGGATTTAGGTTACAAAATTAAAGATTCAGAGCTTTTGGGAAGCAATAGTATTATCATTAAAAAAATCAAACTTGGGGAAGAGATAAAAGATGAGAATAGAAGTTCTCTGCCTCTTGGATTTGTGATTGCTCTGCTTGAGGACAGTGAAGGAGTAATCGATATAGACATGCCTGTTGAAGGAAATATGGATGCGCCTGATTTTAAATATGGGGCTTTGGTTCTCAAAACTTTGGGGAATTTAATTCTTAAAGCCGTCGCTTCTCCTTTTAAATTCTTAGGCTCAGTTATGGGAATTGAGAGTGAGAAGTTAGAATACATCTCTTTTGAAGCTGGCAAAGCAGAAATACTTCCGCCACAAAGAGAAAAATTGGATCAGATTTTAACAATACTCACAAAAAGACCGAAAATGCTGCTCTCTTTGAGCGGTGTGTATGATGTGCAAAGTGATAAAAAAGCACTTGGGCTTGAAAAACTCATTGCTTTGGCCATTAAAGAGAGCGGGGCAAAAAGTAAAGAAGAGCAGCAAAACGCAATGAACATCGATACGCTTGAAGATATTTATGAAGATATGAAAGATGATGATAAACTGGATAAAATAAAAGATGCTCTGGAAGAGAAATATGAGGGAGATGAATTTAAGCGGGAGTATCTTAAAGCCCTTGTTGCAGAAAATATACTTTTGCAAGCAGTAAGTAAAGAAGAGTTAGAAGCTTTAGCTGCTGTACGTGTAAAAAATATTAATACATATTTGACGAAAGAGCATAAGCTTGAGCCACAAAGAGTCTTAAACGCAGAGATTAAAGCTATTGATGTTCCTGAAAATAAATCTGTTAGAATGAATCTCGCAGTTGAGGTTAAATAGTTTTTAGAGATTTGCTATAATTGCGTTTTCATATAAAGGCAGACAATGGCATTTTCAAAAGCAAAACGTAAAGATACAATGAGCGGTATCATTTTTGTTGCAATTTTTGCAGCAGCGGCTACAATGATAGCGGATTTACCCGCTATAAGTTCACTCGGAATTTCTCCTCTAGTGGTGGGGATAGTATTTGGTATTTTTTATGCAAATACATTACATAATAAACTTCCAAGAGAGTGGGATGGCGGTATAACTTTTTCAGCGAAAAAGATTTTAAGATTTGCGATAGTTTTTTACGGGTTTCGCATTACTTTTCAACAAATTGCCGACGTAGGAATGGACGGCTTTCTTGTTTCACTCATCATGTTAAGTACAACTTTTGTATTAGGTACTTACCTAGGGCATAAAATATTTAAAATGGATAAAGATACATCAATGCTTACAGCTTCTGGTGCGGCGGTATGTGGTGCTGCGGCAGTTTTGGCTACAGAACCTGTTTTAAAAGCTGAAGAGCATAAAACAGCCATAGCGGTTTCAATGGTGGTCTTATTTGGAACAATAGCGATGTTCTTATATCCTGTGATGTATACCATGATTATTGAACCGGCAAGCGGGTTTTTACATATGACGCAACAGGAATTTGGAATCTATGTAGGTGGAACAATTCATGAGGTAGCACAGGTCGTGGCAGTTCCGGCTTCTATCCCGGGTGCGAGTGCAGAGATGGCAAACAGCGCCGTTATTGTCAAAATGACACGTGTTATTATGATTGCACCTATGCTTATTATATTAGGTATTTATCTTTCTTATTCTGCGCAAAAAAGCGGTGGAGCTTCGAGTAAAGTAAAACTTGTAATTCCTTGGTTTGCAGTTTATTTTATTGGTATGGCCGGGTTTAACTCACTACAGATTGTTCCTGAGAATTTAGTTTTTATTATTAATGAAATAGATACATTTTTACTCACAATGGCTATGACGGCACTCGGAATGGGCACAAGATTTGCAAAGTTCAAAGGGCTTGGTTTGGCACCGCTTTACACTGGTGGAGCCATGTTTATATGGCTACTTGTGGGCGGTTTCATCGTAACAAAACTTATTGTAGATATCTTTTAATAAAACTCTTTATATAAAGATTATATAATTTTTGTAATCCAACAACAGGAGCCAGATTAGATGTCGCATCTTCCGAACACACTCAACTCTTTCTGGCTTTGGCGTGAAGTCTACTCAAAACTCGGCATCTCTAATCCGGCATACAAATACTGGAAAGAGACACCAAATATTAAACTCAACAACAAATACGTTTTTGTACAAAAAAATACTCTTCCTCAAAAATATGACTATGTAGAGCCAATTCTTACAGATTTAAGCGGTTATCTCCCCATAAAATTTGCAGCTGATCAGATGCATGTTAATGAACATATCTTCTCTTATGAAAAAATGAGACTTCATAAAGAGTTTGAGTATAAATTTGTTGAAGATGTAAAATTTGTAAATATAAAAAAATTTTTTAGAGAAAACGGTATAAGGGTGGGTAAAAATTCGATAGTTCAGCTTGGAAAGATAAGAGATTTAGAACTCACTTCAGAGGCTACATTCTACAATCTCAAAAATGATTATGCCGTAGTGGTTTACGACTGATGAATACATTTTTTATAGAGTACAGAGATCCTCTCTTTTCAATTATCATCTTTTTTGTACTTATTTTTGTGATAGCTTTCTTTTCTTATTGGCTAGGAAGATATAGAAAGAAAGAAGACTCGAGATATTTAGACAAGTTTTTGCAAGGTTTTCGTTCCCTCCCTTCTCATGATGAGCTCAAAGTGCTTATCTCTTCAGGGGAACTTTCTGAAAAGTCGTGGCTATTGTTGGCGCAATCATATTTTAAAAACGGTGATTATGAAAAAAGTATAGAGATTTATAATGAACTTTTGAGTGTTGGCGGTAAAGCAAATGCCCGTGATACAATGTTTTTACTTGGACGTACCTATTTCAAGGCAGGTTTTTTAGAAAGAGCGAGAAAAATATTTTTAGAGATTTTAAAAAACAATCCAAGAACACCGCAAGCCCTCAATTATCTTCTTTTGGTCTATGAGTATATGCGAGATTATAAATCAGCCATAGAAGTTCTGGAACCTTTAGGTGAGTTACAAAAAGAAACAGTGAATGATGCTGCATATCTGCAGTCTCTCATGCTTATAAATGATGAGTCTAAATCTAGCACCGAAAAAGCAGAAGCTTTACTGAAAATCTATAAAGAGACCAATATTTTGTCCTATATGGTATTTGAATACCTTTTTCGAATAAATCCAAAGCTTGCATGGAAGAATTTTGACAGCTCTAAGAGTGAGCAGTTGAGTGAGTTGTTATGGCAGCTTGATACAAAAAAATTGGATTTAGATATAATTTCACAAAACGGCTACCTGAAGGAACTGTATACGGCTCGAGGGGATGTGAAACTGGCAAGTAAAAGTTCAGTTTTTGAATTTGATATACTTATTAAATTGGAAGGAAAATCAAACGCAACTCTTGCGTTTGAGTATATTTGCGATAGCTGTAAACAGACGCACCCTTTTATTTTTAGCCGCTGCAGCTCATGCCATTCTATTGACACGGCCCGAGTAGAGCTAAGTTTAACAAAAGATTATTATAGGAATTTAGTTGAAGAAAATAACTCTTTTCAGTGATGGAAGCGCGCTTGGCAACCCAGGGCCAGGCGGATATGGAACCATCCTGAGATTTGGTAACAAAGAGAGAGCTATTGTTGGAGGCGAACCGCATACGACCAATAACAGAATGGAACTTCTTGGAGTCATTGAAGGCTTAAAAGCTCTCAAAGAACCTTGTGAAGTTGATGTTATTTCTGATTCATCTTACGTTGTTAAGGGAATTAACGAATGGCTCGAAGGCTGGATTAAAAGAGATTTTAAAAAAGTTAAAAATGTAGACTTGTGGAACGCGTACACAGAAGCTTCCAAGGGGCATAAGATACATGCAATTTGGGTGCGGGGACACAATGGGCATGATGAAAATGAGCAATGCGATAAGCTGGCTCGAGACGAGGCCGAAAGGCAAAAAAGTTTATTATGAGGGTAGTATGAAAAAAAATTTAGAAGTTTTACAAAAAGTAATCGGCTATAAATTTAAAAATGAAAAGCTCCTTATCGAAGCGCTGACACACAAAAGTTTTAAACAGCCCTACGATAATGAGCGCTTAGAGTTTTTAGGTGACGCCGTTTTGGATTTAATAGTCGGAGAATATCTCTACACAAGGTTTGCAAATTCTAATGAAGGAAAGCTCTCAAAAATTAGAGCTTCTTTAGTAAACGAAACTGGATTTCAGAAATTAGCAATTTATTTGAATCTGGGGGATTATATTTACCTCTCAAACGCAGAAGAGAATAATGGCGGTCGTGAAAAGGCTTCTTTACTTTCTAATGCGTTTGAGGCATTAATAGGAGCTATTTATCTGGAATCAGGGCTTCTTGTTGTCCAAAAAATAGCAATAGAGTTGATAGAAAAAAATCATGATGAGATATCCTTGGATTATCTTTTTAGAGATTATAAAACAACACTGCAGGAGTTAACGCAGGCAAGATTTGGGACAATTCCTGAGTACAAGCTTGTTGCAAGTCGTGGGCCTGACCATAAAAAAGAGTTTGAAGTTGCCGTTTATATAGAAGACAAAGAGTATGCACGGGCTCTGGGAAAAAGTAAAAAAATTGCCCAGCAAGAAGCCGCAAATATAGCTGTTGATATGCTCAAAAAGGAAAAATAATGAATAGTTTTGGTCAAAAATTAAGATTTAGCACTTTTGGTGAGTCACATGGAACAGCCCTTGGCTGTCTAATTGACGGTGTTCCTGCCGGACTTTTTATAGACGAAGCATATATTCAGAGTGAGCTAGACCGTAGAAAACCAGGTAAAAGTGAGTTTGAGACAGCCAGAAAAGAAGAAGATAAAGTTGAAATTCTCAGCGGTGTTTTTGAAGGTTTGAGTACTGGTACGCCAATTGCCATGATTATTTACAATACAAATCAGAAATCTAAAGACTATACGAACATAAAAGATGTGTTTCGTCCAGGACATGCTGATTTTACTTACTTCCATAAATACGGTATACGTGATTACCGCGGCGGCGGACGCTCTTCTGCGAGAGAAACTGCAGCGAGAGTCGCAGCCGGAGCTGTTGCAAAACTGATGCTCAAGAGTTTAGAGATAGAAGTTATGAGCGGTATAAGTGAAGTCGCAGGCATAAAAAGCAAAAAATTTGACTATGAGAGTGCAAAAAGCAGCATAATTTACGCGCTTGATACTGAAAAAGAAGAAGCACAAAAAGAGGCAATTTTAAAAGCAAAAAATGCACATGACTCTGTCGGTGGCGTTTCTCGCGTTCTTATTAAAGGTGCTCCAAAAGGCTTGGGACAACCGCTTTATTATAAACTTGATGGCGTTTTAGCAGAAGCAATGATGGGCATAAACGCAGTTAAAGCTGTAGAAATTGGAGATGGTATTTTAAGTGCATCAATGCTTGGTTCACAAAATAACGATCAAATAAGAGCCAATGGTTTTGAGTCCAATCATGCTGGTGGAATTCTTGGCGGTATCAGTAATGGTGAAGATATTATAATGAACGTCTATTTTAAGCCGACGCCATCGATTTTTAAAGAGCAACACACCGTTACAAATGAAAACACAGAGGTAGACTTTTCTCTCAAAGGTAGACATGACCCTTGTGTAGCTATTCGCGGAACAGTTGTCTGTGAAGCTATGGCCGCCTTAGTTATAGCTGATATGCTACTTCTGAATATGGGTTCAAATATGAGCGGAGTTATGAAGTACTATAAATAGTATTTATTTCGCTCGTTCAATCTCTTTTGAGATGTAACGTATAGATAAAACGCAGTAAAAACGAAACGGTAGATGTTCCAGCTCAGGAGAGGTGGAACTAGAGGTTAAACGCAGAGTTTTTGAGAATATTCTCTACAATATCCTGATAATATTTTTTCTGTTCAGTGTTACCTAATGAAACAGGTGGCTCGCCTTTATCTGAACCTTCACGGATTTGCATGTCGAGTGGAATGGCTCCAAGGAATGGAATGTCATATTTGGCCGCAATTTTTTCTCCGCCGCCTGTTCCAAAAATATCATAACGGTTTTTTGTGTCTGGAGCGATGAAAAAGCTCATGTTTTCAACAATTCCTGCCATTTTTACGCCAATATCTTTAAACATCATGACAGCACGGCTTACATCGTCTGTTGCTACTAACTGAGGTGTTGTAACTAAAACAGCCGCTGCTATTGGCAACTCTTGGGCAATTGTCAGTTGCACATCGCCCGTTCCCGGAGGCATGTCTATAACCATAAAATCAAGCTCGCCCCATGCTACGTCTTCCAAAAATTGAATTAATGCATTGACAGCAACCGAACTTCTCCAGACAAGCGGTGTGTCTTGTGTTGGTGTCGTAAGTGCAACACTCATGATTTTTATGCCGTAATTTTCAGCGGGGATGATTTTATCATCATCATTCCACTGAATTCTTTCTATGTCTGTATTAGTCAGCCTAGGAATATTTGGACCATAAACATCGGCATCGAGTATGCCTACTTTATAGCCTTTTTGCGCCAGTGCAATTGCAATATTAACACTTACTGTACTTTTTCCAACGCCGCCTTTTCCGCTTGTGACAGCTATAATATTTTTAGCATAGGGGGCACGATTATTGGGAGCGGCAGAATTTCCGTAATTCATATCTTTTTTTGCCAGATTCTTTTTGGTAATATTAAGGCGTTCAAATTTATCTGAAAAATTATCTTCTATAAGCTTTTTGACATTTAAGTAAGATTCATCACTGATGGTGAGAAGCTCAATATTTGCAATATTCGCTGTTACTTTTATTTCACCCAAGAGTTTGAGTTCACCAATGCTTCTGTCTACTCCAGGGTATTTTAAAGTATTTAGTGCAGTTTTTAAATCGTTACTATTCATATGGATTTCCTTTAACTTCTCTTGCAAGTAAAGATGCTGTAGAATTTGCTTTTTGGGCAAGTTTAGCAAGTTCCGACGCAGCACCCGGATAGTCTTTACTCAAAGTATGATAGGCTGCAACTCTCTCTTGTATAAGAGTATTTAAAAGCTGTGTAGTCTGTCCAAGTGTTCCATTGGCATCACTTTTATTTAAAAGTTCTTTTATAAGAAGTTCTCTTGAATTCATACTCATTGCAATATCTACTTTTTTACCTATATTTATAAACTCTTTCGCATTAATGTAGATACCAGAGAAAAAAGTATTTAAAAATTGATTTTCTAAGGCGGTAAATCTGCTTTTTATACTTCCATGTTTATGTTTCATGCTCTGCTCTCTAGGTTTGCTTGTGCTGCCATGGCAACATTTGTATCTTTATCTTCTGTGAGCTCATTTAAAATTTCTTTAGGAGCATTTTTGTTTTCAGCAAGTCTCATTCTGACCATTTTATCGGCATCATTCGCTAAAATTTTCAATATCTTAACAGGGGTGTTAGGATTGCCTGAAAGACCATCTCTAACTATTTTTTCATCACTGAAAAATTTTTCTAAAACGGCTGGAGAAGTTTTTGGGTTTGTAGCCACAAGAGCACGCACCAAGTTTACCTCGTCTTTTGCAAGTTGTGAAAGAACATCCTCTGGAGTATGAGGATTTTTGGCAACTGCCCATCGTGCTCCCATATCTGCTGTATTCTGAGCTAAATCACGGAGCAACTCCACGATGGTTTCACTGTATTCTAGTTCTCTGTCATAGACGGAAGTTCTTAAACTAAGGTTCATTGCAACCTGCCCGACAATTTCTTTATGGTCTTTAAACGGGTAATAAATTGCTTTGACCATTTCAATGTCGAGCGCTTTGTCTTCAAGTAAATCTATGATTTTTGCTTCATCTCTATTCTGGATAATATTTTTTAAATCGATATTTGACACGTGTACCTACTTATTAATGTGATTATTTTGTGAGAATATAGCTAAGTCTAGCTTTTTGTACTCTAAAATATGGTTCTAATTCACAAATTTAAGTCAACACGACATTTTTTTAAAATTTAATATAAAATTTATTTATATTACCTATAATAAAATTAGATATGTTTCATTTAGTAATATAAATTATGTGATATCTTTTTGATTTAATTAATTCATAAGAGACACAAGCCTATAATGTGATGTTATTCCGTTGAAAGGTATTTCAGGCTTTTTTAGCATACTTAGCTTATAGAGTTAATCGAAATATACAAAAAAATTTAGAAGGAGCACGGATGAATAAAATGTTAAAGACATTAGTTTTTGCAGCAACATTGACGTTTACCCCGCTTATGGCATCTGATGATTATGCAAATAAGGATATTCTTATTTCTGCTGAAGAAGCTATGAGTTTAATTGGTAAAAAAGACGTAATGTTTGTTTCAGGTGATAGTGATGATGTATATAAATTAGGACATATTAAAGGTTCTGTTGAAATGTATGCACACCATTTACATCATTCTGATATTACTGGAGATATGCATTGTGCACCACTCTATCGTTGTGTGGATGATGCTGAGGCATATATTGGTTCAAAAGGAATAGATAATAATACTATGATTATTGCTTATGACGATTTTAAAGGACCAAATGCTACTGGCGTTTATTCTTTTTTCACTAGTTATGGACATAAAAATGTAAAAGTTTTAAATGGTGGACGTTCTGCAATGATGGCTATTGACCCGGCACAGATTAAATATGACGGACTCAAAGATAAAATCAAAGATATTAAAGATGCCGCTAAACCAGCTAAAAATAAACTCAAAGATGCTAAAAAAGGCACAATTACTTTAACTGCTGCTGAAAAAGCAGAACTTGAAGCGATTATGAAAAAAGCTTCAGATGATGAAAAAAGTTTAAAAGCTGAAATGGATGCACTTGAAAAAGATTTGATTGTTGTTAAAGGTGAAGAAAAAGTTGAGCCTAAAACATATAAAGTTGATACAAAAAACATTAATTTAACTAACATAGCAGCAAAAGAAGAAGTGGCGCATGCAATGGAAGATATCCTTAAAAACGGAAAAAATTCTAAGTATGTGATTATTGATTCACGCGGTATGGCTGAGATTATTGGTGAGAGAAAAATGGATAATGTTGCTCGCGGAGGACACGTTCCAGGTTCAATTTTTATGGAATGGAATAAAATTTCTGATCTTGAAAATAGAAAATCTTTTAAATCCGCAAAAGAGTTACAAGATTTATATACTAAATATGGTGTAACAAAAGATAAAACTATTTATGCATACTGCATGGTTGGTGCTGGACGTGGTTCTGAGCATATTACAGCGCTTCAACTTCTTGGCTATAAAAATATTAAAGTTTTCACAGGTAGCTGGGACGTTTGGGGTAATGATATGAATTTACCACTAAAAAGATAAGGGAGAGGTTTAAAATATGACAAAAGTTATGAATAATAAGCGTAGAAACTTCCTTAAAGTTTCTGGGATGACTGCAGCACTCGTTGCTTCTCAAGGTAGTCTCTTTGCAAAAACAAATGCGTTAAGTGTTGAGAATGGAAAGAACGATTATCCAAACACGAACTACACGGAAAATATGTACAGAAATGAATTTTCTTTTACGTATGGTAAAAAAGAAGAGCATGGTTTTGCTTACCACTGTGTAAACTGTCAAGGTAACTGTGCTTGGGAAGTATGGTCTCATAATGGTGTTATCACTCGTGAAAATCAATCTGCTCGTTATCCAGTAATCAATGCAAAAATCCCTGACTTCAACCCTCGTGGTTGTAACAAAGGTGTTCAGCATTCACAAGTAATGTATCAAAAAGATAGAATTCTTTATCCAATGATCCGTACAGGTGAGCGTGGTGAAGGTAAATGGAAACGTGCTAGCTGGGATGAAGCTGCTGAAAAAATCTGCCAAAATATTTTTGATACTTTAACAGATCCAAAACGCGGTCCAGATAAGTTGATGGTTCATGCGGGTACAGGTCTCTTAACTGAAGGTCGTCGTGGTTCAGTACTACGTTTTTCTACTCAGTTGGGTGCTAACCGTATTTATCCGTCTTCTTACCTAGGAGATATGTTCTCTGGTGCTGCTATTGCTTATGGTGAGGGTAACCTTGGATGTACTTGGGATTTTATGTACACAGTAGATACTGCTGTTATGTGGGGTGGTAATCCATCTGTTTCACGTATTCCAGATGCTCACTTCGTGTGGGAAGGTAAATATAATGGTGCGAAAATCATCGTAATTACTCCTGAGTTTAATGCAACTGCAAAGTCTGCTGACCTTTGGATTCCTATTAAAGCGGGTTCAGATAATATCTTAGCAATGAGCGTTATCTACACTATCTTAGATCAAAAAATGTATAAACCGGAATTTATGAAGCTTTATACTGACTTGCCATTTTTAGTTGATACAAAAACTCAAAAAATGATTCGTCGTAACGATATGGAACATACTGAAAATAAAGAAGACCACCATGCATGGGGTGAACAGTTCTATTGTATGAATACAACAGACTCTAAGCCATATTTAATGCCTGGTACAGAAACACATGAAAATAAATCACTGCGTTTACCTGCTGATGTAAAGCCAGCTCTTGAAGGTACGTTTACAATTACTGATGTTCATGGTCATAAGCGTGAAGTTACAACTGTATTTGAAATGTTGAAAAAATCTGCTGCAAAATTTGCTCCAGAAGTTACAAAAGATATTACAGGTGTTCACCCAGAGACTGTTGTTCAATTAGCAAAAGACATAGCTCTTCCAAAAGTTGTTGAAATCACTACTGGTTTCTCATTGAACAAGTACTTCAATGGTATGATGACAATCTGGAATGTTGCTTCAATTTGTGGTTTAACAGGAAGAATGGGACCATACGGTGGTTTAAATACTGAAAATGAGTTCCAACTTTCAGGTCTTGGTGCTTTATCAGGGTTTAGCGGTAAATATGCGCCTCGTTTTGGTTCAGGATTTGTTGGTGAATTTATGAACGGTAACGGCATGAAAACATTCGACAAGTACTTTAATGACGAAGATGTAAAACGTGCACAAAACGGCATGAGTAAAAAAGAGTATATGGCAGTTCTAAGTGAAATGCTTGAAGCTGGTAAGAATGGCGGAGCTAATAAAGAGAGCAAACATGGTAATGTTGTAAAACCTTGGTGGTTACCAACAACAGCACTAATCGTAGCTGACTCTACTTTCAGACGTAACAAGGGTAGTGAATATCGTAAAGCATTCTTAGGCAGAATGGACTTTTATGCTTATGTAGATTACAGAATGAGTGAAGCGGCACAATATGCTGATGTACTTCTTCCTGCAAAATCTCACTATGAAGTATACGATTTACGTACATCTCCGGGTTACCACCGTTTTACAAACTTGGCACAACCTGTTGCTAACATTAAAAATGTTGGTGAGGCTATGGATGAGTGGAGTATGTTTACACTTTTAGCGAAAAAACTAGAAGAGATAGCAAACCGTCCTCAAAATATAGCAAAAGCTAAAGTTAAAGATGAAGTTCGTTATGCTAAACCAGGTTTCCATGACCTTACAATTTTTCATAAAGAGTATACAAATACGGATGAAGAGTCAGAAGGTGAAGGTGAAGTTTATTTAGGTACAGACAAAATGGCTGTTCAGGCTGCGCTTGAGAAGTGTGATCAGTACCAACCATGGACTATGGAAAAAATGTATAAAATGGGTGGTTTCTTGCTTATTAATGATAAGGCAGCAAAATCGTCTCCTTTATATTCTGATAAGCCATACTCGTCAATGGAAAATCATCTTTACAAATTTGAAAGACTTGATACGGTGTCTGGCCGTCAAACTTTCTATGTTGACCATGATATGTACATTAGAATGGGTGCAGCGACAAATACTGGTATGGAAGGAATCCGTCCACAACGTAAAGAATATCCTTACGTATTGATGACTCCTCACGCGAGATGGTCAATTCACTCGAACTACAAAACATCTCGTACATTATTGCGTTTACAGCGTGGTGTACCTGCAATGCAACTGAATCGTGTGGTAGCTGCTGCAAAAGGCATTAAAGATGGAGATACAATCCGTATTTTCAATAATCTTGGTGAATTCTTTGCAATGGCAAAATTAAGTTCTTCTGCACCGGCTGATGGTCTTGTAATGGAACATGGATGGGAACCGTACATGTATAAATTCAACAAGGGTCATAATGAAGTTGTGCCTACTTCTCTTAACTTATTAGAGATGGCAGATGGTTGGGGTCACCTAAAATTCGGTGGTCTGTGGGATGGTAATCAGTACGCATATGATGGCGCTGTTAACTACGAAAAAGCAAAAGTTTAAGGAGCATAGATGTCAAAAAGACAATTAGCAATGGTTATGGACCTGAACAAATGTATCGGGTGCCAAACATGTACAGTTGCATGTAAAACTCAGTGGACAAATAGAAATGGCCGTGAGTATATGTACTGGAATAATGTTGAAACTTATCCAGGTACTGGTTATCCAAAAAATTGGATGGAGTTAGGCGGTGGTTTTGATGCTGCTGGCGACTTACAACCAGGTGTTATTCCAAATCTTGAAGCAGACTATGGTGTGCCTTGGGATTATAACTATGATGCACTACAAGGTGGAGCATCGTTTGAGCCGAATGTAGAGCCTACATGGGGACCAAACTGGGATGAAGATGAAGGTGCTGGTGTTTTCCCACAAGATAACTACTTCTTCTACTTACCTCGTATTTGTAATCACTGTACAAATCCGGGTTGTTTAAGTGCGTGTCCTCGTGATGCAATCTTCAAACGTGAGCAAGATGGTGTTGTTTTAGTTGACTTAGACAGATGTCAAGGTTACCGTTATTGTATAGCGGGATGTCCTTACAAAAAAATCTATTTCAATCCAAAAATCTCGAAATCTGAGAAATGTATTCTATGTTTCCCAAGAATTGAGCAAGGTCTTCCACCAGCGTGTGCACAACAGTGTGTTGGACGTATTCGTTTCGTTGGATTCTTAGATGATGAAGAAGGTCAAGTACACAAATTAGTAAACAAATATAAAGTAGCAATCGGTCTTAGAACAGACTATGGCACTCAACCAAATGTTTATTATGTACCACCAACCGAATCACCGGCAAAATTTGATGCTGATGGTAAAATTATTGAAGGTTCAACTCGTCTTCCAATTGAAGAGTTAGAAAAATTATTTGGTCCAGAAGTTCATGGAGCAATTAAAACTCTTAAAGCTGAAATGAAAAAACGTAAAGAGACTGGAGAGAGTGAATTGATGGATATCTTAATTGCATACCAACATTCAGATATGTTCCGTCTTGACAATAACTATTACAACCAAGTTGCAAAAGAGAATGGCCAACATCCTTTAGCACCTGTTGATACTCGTTATATAGCTGGTAAACATACAAAAACTGGCCATGAAATGAAGTTTTTTCATGGTGGAGACATTAAAGCAGGAGGACACCATTAATGAAAAAATTAACTAGTACATTATTAGCAGCAGCTACTATTGCTTCGGCATTAGCAGCAGATTCTGCAATAAATGCTCTTAAAGTTTCAGGTAGTCTTGATAAAGTTACTAATACATCAGCTATTTGGAAGGGTGCAAAGTTTTCTGCTGTAACTTTGTATCCGCAAACTACTATTGAAATGAACGATAAAAAAGCAAATGAATTAAATGCAAACCCTAAAGCTGTTAAAGCAGAAGTAGCGGCTGTATATAATAAAGATAAAATTGCATTTTTAATCAAATGGCCTGATGGAACAAAGAATGTTCAAGAGAGTGGTAAAACTGACACATACGGTGATGGTTTTGCGGTTCAATTTGCAAGCAACTACTCAAATCCAGCAGAACTTCCATACATTGGTATGGGTTCTGAGGGGCGTCAAGCAGTTATTCACTTACAAAAAGAGACAGCTAAAACTTATGAGCCAAATGGAAATGGTGATGTTGGAAGCCAAGTAAATCCAAATCAAACAGATTTGTTTAATAAAGATTTAAAAGCATTTAATAAAACTGTAGATGCCTTAGGCAATGCTGATTATGAAAAATCATATGTTGGAGAAGGTTTCCGTTCAATGACAGAAATCAAAGACGGCAGTAACCATTCTACTTCTAATATGACGTATACTAAAAAAGCTTGGGCAGGAACTTTATCTCGTCCACTTAAAGATGAATATGTTGATTTAAATGCTGCTGCTATTCCCGTTGCATTTGCCGTATGGGATGGAGAAAAAATGGGCCGTAATGGTCTTAAATATCTTACTCAATGGACAGCAGTTGTTCTTAAAAAAGGTGACGACAAATTAGTAAATGCTCTTCATGGTAAAATTGAAGGTGATGCTGCTAAGGGTAAAGAGTCAGCTGTAGCTAACGGTTGTACAGGTTGTCACCAAATGGAGAAAACAGAGGCTGCTAACCTAATGGGACCATCATTAACTAACATTGGTGGTTATGCTACTGTTGATTATTTAAGAGAGTCTTTGGTAAAACCATCTGCGGTTGTTGTTCCAGGGTATAACAGAAATGCTCACAGCAACTATGCATGGTATAACATTCAAGATGGAAAAAGAGTATCTACGATGCCTGATCACAGTTGGATGGAAAAAGCTGACATTGATAATATCGTGGCATATCTTAAAACTTTAAAAGCGGAGGCTAAATAATGAAAAATATTAATTTAATCTCTTCAGCATTGGTAATGTGTGCAGTTTTTGCACTCAATGCTTTTGCTTCTGAATTAACTCCTATTGAGAAATCAGGTTTTTTAACAACAAGCGGATGTGCTGCTCAAGGCGCATTCAGAGATTGTTATTTAGAAAATTATTCATGTGGAAGTGATGGTTGTTTTGAAACAGCTGTAGCTGGAGAAGCTGCAAAAGATGTACAGGTTGTATTATTCTCACATAACGATGGGATTACTTACAAGCTTGATCTTAAGGCAGTAAATCTGTCTAATGTTGACAAAAGTATTAATCGCAATGAGGTAACTGTAATAGGTAATTACAATGCGGATACAAATACTATTTCTGCAACAGAAATAAAACCACCACCACCACCAACAAAGTCGTTCTTCAAAGGTTGTCTATAATCTTAAAGCCTTATGGCTTTAAGAGACAATCTAGGTGTTTTTCTTATAACTTCTTCTAAGTGCTTCTAAATAAGTGAAATTATGATAAAAACTCCTATCAATCCTATATAAAACTGGAATATTATTTATGAACAAAGAGTACAGACTCTATATTTACGCATTTTTATCGAGAACTATGACAAGTACAGTCGATAAAAGATTTATTAAAGATTTAAGAGAAAATAAAGATTTATTGGAAATTTTAGGTGAAGAAACTACAAACTATTTTAATGAAAATAGTGATGAATTTCTTTTAGATGCGCTTAATGAAGACTTCTCTTCTATGTTTGTAATTAATACTCAAGCCGTTGAATCTTTTGTACTTGATGCTAAAAATGAGACATTAGTAGGACTTCAAAATCCTGTTATGAACTTTTATTACTCACATGGCTTTGAGCTTAATATGGATCAAACAGAGTTAATGGCTCCAGATCATCTATCAATAGAACTTGCATTTATGCAAACATTAATTTTCAGAGATGAAAAGAAGCCACAGTTAGAGTTTTTACAAGAACATCTTATGAAATGGGTTGTGCCCTACATGATTGGCATGAAGAGTATGTCGTTGACTCCTTTTTACAAAGATTTGTGTGATTTTATAGTTGAATTTATTGTGGCAGATTTTGAGTATTGTTCTTCACTAGTAGAGAGTGCTCATGAGTAATATAAATTTTATTCAAAAATCTGAACTTTTTACCTATAGCGGAACAAATTGTATAAGAAATGATTATTATCATAATGATTGTCAACTATGTGTCGAAATCTGTCCTGAAAATGCTTTTCATATTGTAAGAAATAAGATGACACTTTTTTCAAATGAGTGTATAGAATGTGCTGCTTGTATAGGAAGTTGTCCGACTGAAGCACTTAGCATTATTAGTTTTGATCCAAATGCTTATACTGCAAGTTTTAAAGAGAATGAAGAGAAGCTTCTTTCATGTAAAAAAACTACGAGTTGTTTAGGAGCTTTTGATGCACACCATTACAGTGCTATGGCCCTTCAAAGTGCTGAAGGACCTCTTTGTGATTTGTCACACTGTGCTGATTGTGCTCTCAATAAAGACAAAAAGGTAGAAGAATTTATAAGATTTGAGATAGATAAAGCAAATAATTTTTTACAGGCATGCGGAGTTGAAAATTCTCTTTCGATTAGAGAAGAAAAACCGGAAGAAAATGCAAAACGTATGCTCTTTAAATCAGCTTTTGCAAAAGTGAAAAATGCAGCTACTGAAAGTGAAGTAAAAGCTCTCTCTATGACTCAGGCCTACCAGAAAAATAATCCTGGAGTTGTTCCATTGAAGTTTTTGCAGTTTAAAAATGCAATAAAAGAGAATATATCAAAAATTTCAAAAACAACACATAATACAGGTTTTGGTCTCTTTACAAAGAAAGAAATTTCCTTTACTGAGTGTACAAATTGTGGAGATTGCAGTCAGTTTTGTCCAACAGGCGCATTGATTACTACAAGCAATAAGCAGGGGATTAACTTTAATGTAGGAAACTGTATATCTTGCGGTATATGTAACGACATTTGTAAAACAGATGCTATTAAAGATATTGATGCTATTGATTTAGTTGATTTTGCTTATGACCGCGGTGTTGAGTTAGTTTATTATGAGATGGTTATGTGTCATGAATGCAGATGCCCTTATCCATATCGCGGAGGAGACCCGATCTGTCATAGATGTGCAGATTTTAAAGTTGACTTTAGTCATGTGTTTACAATGGAAAAAGACCTTTAAGATGCAAACGCAGCAAAACAATACAAAGTTTTTGTTATTGTATTGCTGAACTTCTTTTTAAAATTACTTCTCTTTTTTATCCATAGCATCTTTGGCTGATTTTATAGCACTGCTTAGCGCTGTTTTAGCTACGCTAAAAGCTTGTTTTCCCATTCGCTTAGCCTCTTGAGCCTTTTGAGAGTTTAAAGCAGAGTCCGCACTCTTCACTGCTTTTTTAGCAAAGCTGGAGAATTTATCTTTCATGACATCTGCTGTCTCTTTTGAGAGATGTACTAATTCATCTAAGTCATAGCGCATATTCTTATTTGTTTCAATTAAAATTGTTCTGCTGTTTTGAGAATATTGTGACGCCTGAGTTATGATTACTTGTGAGAAGAGAGTATCTGTTTGGTTTAAATCTTCTATAATAGTGTCATAATCTTCTATGAGAATATGCTTCGCTTCCACAGGCATAAACGCAAGTCTCTTTTTAAATCTGTCAATGGCTTTAAAAAGACCGCTTCTCATACCTCTCAGCGTTGCGGGGAGTATTTCATCCGCTCTATTTGGAGTCGCCTCAGCAACTTCTATTGCAGACTGAAGAATGGTAGATAGTATTTTTCTAATTCTTATAGTGTTGAGAGAACCCTCTTTAATGGCTTCAAAAGTTATATCTTTGATAACTTCTTGGATAGTCTCTTTTATATCACCATCCTTCTCTTTCTCAAGCGCACTGATAACTGCTGACTCAACAAGTTCACTTAAAAAATCGAAAAGATCAATAGATTGGAGTTTAATTTGATGGAGTTTTAGTAAAGCTTCGTCCTGATTAACAAGCTTGGCTTCTATTGCATTAAAAACACTGTACTTAGACTCTTGTAGCTCTTCTGATTTTTTTTCTAATTTTCTTTCCAGTTGCTCTTTTTGTGCTAAAAGCACTTCAAGTTCATCATG
>JAHJFL010000040.1 GCA_018824795.1 bacterium
ATGCAACTTCCTCTGCATGTCATAAGAGGGAAAAAAAACGGTCCGGTTGTATTTGTAAGTGCAGCGATACACGGGGATGAACTCAATGGCATAGAGATTATTCGAAGATTTAAAAAACTGAGTATTTTAAAAAGAGTGCGTGGTACGGTTATATTGGTTCCCATAGTAAATATTTATGGAATCAGCACACTTTCACGTTATCTGCCAGATAGAAGAGATTTAAACAGAAGTTTCCCGGGAAGCAGCACGGGTTCGCTTGCGAGCAGGGTTGCGAAGATTTTTTTTGATGAAGTTGTAAGCAAATGTGATTTTGGAATAGATTTGCATACGGCATCCATTCATAAGTCTAATTTGCCTCAGGTGCGTACAAATATAGATAATGAGTATACGTTTAATCTTGCAAAAGCTTTTGGTGCGCCTGTTGTACTGCACTCAGAACTTAGAGACGGTTCCCTTCGTTCCGTGGCACAGGAAAAGGGAGTTCCAATACTTCTGTATGAAGCGGGAGAAGCGCTGCGTTTTGATGAAACTTCTATACGAATAGGTGTAAACGGCTTAGTTAATGTTTTACGTGAGAGTGATATGCTGCCAAAAGTCAGCAGAAAAAAAGAACAAACGTTACCGATTATCAGCAGAAATAGTAAGTGGATTCGTTCGGGTGGCGGAGGAATTCTGAGAACTATTAAAGCACTTGGAGACGTTGTTAAAGAGCTAGAAATCATTGCTTATGTGGATGAACCTTTAGGAGATGAAAGTTATGCTGTCTATGCACCTTTTGATGGTGTTATTATTGGAAAATCAGAGATTCCGCTTGTCCAAGAGGGGGATGCCGTTTTTCATATTGCAAAACTTAAAAATATTGAAACTGCTGAAGATAGGTTAGAATTTTTCAACGAAGAGCTGATTGAACAGAGCGAATTTAGCGAGTTAAATGAAGAGGATATAATAGAATAATATGGAAGAATTTTACGATATTTTAAAACAACTTATAAGAATTCCAAGTGTAGTAGGTGCTGAGCATCCTTTTTTCATGTTTGTCAAACGGGAACTTGAAGAACTCGGTCTCACTGTTGAGTATTATGACGGGGTTTTAGTTGCAAAAGGGAATGAGCCCCAGAGTGGTTATCTTTCGTCTCATGCAGATAGACACGGACTTATCTGTACCGGCCATAATGAATTTCAGTATGCTGCGTTTATTACAAAAAATAGAGCAGACTTAACCGGAACTTCTAACTCTGAACAGCTTTTGCGTAACTTTACTTCAAGATTTGTAGATGAAAAAGTTCAGGCTTATGAGCCATGGTCTGGTACTTATTTGGGTATTGGAACTATTAAAGATGCTTTTCTCTGTAATAGAAGAAATAACATTATTTTTAAAGTAGATGGCTTTGACTTTTTATTTCCTTCAACTCCTATTGCGTTTATGGATAAACTGGAATTTCGGGGAGACATTATCTCGGCACAGTTAGATAATGTAATTTCTGTAGCAATCATAATTTATATGTATCAGATAGGCTATCAGGGAACGGCATTTTTTACGGCTTCAGAAGAGGCAGGAAAAAGCTGGAGATTTTTGTTGGAGTATTTCAGACGCTTTGACATTACAACAGATGAGTTGTTGGTTCTTGATACAAGTCCATATGAAAAACTTGAAGATATTAAAGCGATAGATATTGTTTTGAGACATCGTGATTCAAACGCAGTATTTCGCTCACCACTCAAAGAAAAAATTAAAAAAATTGCTAAAAAAGAGGGTGTTCGTTATCACTTTAAAGACACCTATCTTAAAGAAAAAATGCTAAAAAATGGTACAAAAGGCTCGCTTGGAACAACTGAACTTGGAAGAATTATTCACGCTACCAAGGGAGAAATTCAGGGTACGACACTTCAGATACCGACCATTGGATACCATACAGTAAATGAGACGGCTTCAACAAAGTCCGTAGAAAGTATTATAAAAGTTTTAAAAGGCTTGTATATTAAGAAAAGTGCAGCGTAAAAAACGCTGCAAAAGAAGGCTAAACAAGTTGTTTATAAAGAGAGTTTAAGTCACCAAGAACCCAAATGTCGATGATTTTTTCATCTTTTATTTTAAAAAATGAAGCTCCATAGTAGACAATATGGTTGCCGGTAGGCTGATATCCTGCAAGTTCGCCGCTGTGTGTGCCGTTATAAAGCGTTCTTGTTGTTACAAAATTGCCTTCACTTACCATGATTTCAACCGAATGATAAAGGTTTGGAATACCCTTGATTATAGTATCAAAATAGTCTAAAAACTCTTTCTTCCCACGTGTTTCAATATTAAGAGAACCTCTAAAGACAATATCATCATGCAGTAATTTATCTACATAAGATTTCTCCTGTTTATTCCATAAATTTTCATAGTATGAAGTTACGATTTGCTTGTTTGTTTTCATGATCTCGTCTGGCTTTTAAATTTTTTGAATTATACATGATTTTAAAAGATTAGTATATAATCGTATTCAATATAAAGAGATAAATATACAAGTAAAAAAGGAAGGACTATGCTAGGAATTATAGTCGCGACACTGTTCATTTCCCTTATGGCAAATATATTTTTAAAAAAATTCGGACTCCCTACAATCATTGGTTATATTTTTACGGGAACCATCATATCGTATGTTTTTGGACTCCATCAGGCGGTAAATAACCATGAACTTAAAGAAATAGCTGAGTTTGGAATAGTATTTTTGATGTTTACTATAGGCTTGGAATTTTCTGTGCAGCACTTAAAAGACATGAAATATGAAGTTTTTGTTGTGGGAACCCTGCAGATACTTCTGACAACAGGCATTGTTTTG
>JAHJFL010000041.1 GCA_018824795.1 bacterium
ACATGCCAAATATCATTATATCCTGTACTTCCGACTGTTGGCGCTGTGTAAGTGCGTGAAGTGCCATTGGCCGTTCTAACATTTACAACTGCGTTTCCTTCACTCATAGTGTCATTTCCAGCATAGTGGTGAACATAATATTTATAGATTCCGTCTGGTTCTACGCTACATAAAGTCGTTGTTTCTGGTCCAACACCATCTATGTCATCACGGTCTAGTGTTGCTATGATTCCATCTGCACATGTTATTTGAGTGTCTCCTGTATATTGACCTATAATTTTATTATAGTATGCAAGATGAAAACGTGTGCTGCTTGTATCAGGACCAGTTAAATGTGAATCTAGGTCTCTTGGATTTGCACTCCAATCCAAAGTTATTACGGCAAAAGCATCATTTAAAAGAATAGATTCTGATGTATTTGCATATATTGGAAGATTTTCTGTCTGTTCTGGTCCATATACTGTCACTGTTACATATCTTGTATAATAAGCACTATTAGTAATTTGGACAGTATATACATTAACAGGTAATTCTACGGAATATGCTCCATAAGCATCTGTTGTAACTGTAGTAACGGCTGTACTTAAACGTTCATTGTAACCTGCTCTGAATACTAGAGTGGAATCTGCAACACCGGTGTCTGTTGTTCTACCATCAAAAATGGATCCAGTTAATACTGTAGTAGCATTTACTTCAGTATTTGGGAACATAGGCACAGAACCAATATTTGTTGTAGTAAGCATAAATGCTGAAACATTTGGAATATACTGAGTTACATAGCCATCTGCCTCAACAGTTACATCATATACACGCATTGTTTGTACTTGTGCCGTAAACGTACCATTAACATCTGTTGTTGTACTAATATTACGTTCAGTGCTATCTGTTAAAGTGATTTGAGCGCCAGCGATATTACTATTGTCCTGTACATTATACACTTTGCCTGTAAAGTCAATATTTGCAACACTAATATCATAATTCAAAGTATCCAAAGTAGTATTTTCATCTACGCGAATAATCACATCATCTTCATTTAATTCTATGTCAAGTCCATCTAAAAGAGCATCATATCCTGTATGATCGGCATTAAAAGCACTTGTAAAATGATTAAAATCACTTACGTTATCTGCTGTCATTCTTGCTGCTAAAGCTGCTGATAATTGCTGAGCTATAGCTGCAATTTGTGTATTCACATTTGATGGAACAGTCGTGTTTTGAAAACTACTTAACAATTGTGCTGCTCCACCTAGTAAATTTAAAGTTTCTGCAGCTTGATTCACCACGTAACTTGTCAATGGAGTCACATTTGTAGTTCCTGTTCTTGACGTTGAAAATGAATAAAGAGTTGTTCCATCTCTATCAAGTATAGCTCTCACCACTATTGGCTGAGTTAATCCTCCAGTATTGACTGTATATCTTCCTGTTGAAAGAGAATGACCTTCAACTACCCTACCATTGTTACCAACGAATGTAAGCGCTGCTGCCGCTCCAGCACCAGTGGCTACAGTACCACTCATTGTAGAACTTGTTGCATCCGTTGTGACAGATTCAGAACCACAACCTGCAAAAAAAATAAAAGACAATGATACGCCTAAAATTAAAATTAACTTCTTCATTACACATACTCCTTCAGAGTTTAATAAAATTTAACGAAAATGATTTTCGAATAAACATTATACATTTTATAACAAAATATTTACTTAATTAACTATTTACAACATATGGTCGCTTTTATAAAAACGATCTCTTTTTAAAACTAAATATTCCAAACTAATTCCTTTTCCTTTCATTTTATTTATAGGTATTTTGAGTATAATTGCGCCAATAATATACAAGGAATCTATTTTGCTAGAAGATATGAACGAAAAGTGTGCTGTCGTAGGTATTTATGGCCATCAGGAAGCTTCAAAATTAGCTTATTTCTCTCTCCATTCTCTCCAACACCGCGGTCAAGAAGCGGCTGGAATCAGTTCTTCTGATGGTAAAAAACTTCATACTATCAAAAATCGCGGTCTTGTTATGCGTGTCTTTAACGAAAGAAAGCTCGCAACTTTAAGCGGTTCAAGTGCTGTCGGGCACACTCGTTACTCTACTGCAGGAGATGACTCAATCCTCGATGCGCAACCTGTATTTGCAAGATATGATTTGGGTGAAATGGCAATCGTTCACAATGGAAATCTTACAAACGCAGAAGAAGTTCGTAACAAACTCATTGAAAAAGGTGCAATTTTTCAAACTTTTATGGATACTGAAAATCTTATCCACCTTATTGCAAAAAGTGAAAAAGAAAAACTTATTGACAGAATCATCGATGCTGTTCACAGAATCGAAGGTGCTTTTTCTTTAGTATTTTTAAGTAGAACAAAAATGTTTGCAATGCGTGACCGTCATGGTTTTAGACCTTTGAGCCTTGGAAGACTCCCAAATGGAGGATACATCGTAGCAAGTGAAACTTGTGCATTTGACCTTGTAGGTGCAGAGTTTGTACGCGATGTTAGAGCCGGAGAACTTTTGGTTTTTGCTGAGGGAAAAGAACCTGAATCTATTCAAGTTTTTGAGCCAACTCCGAAGCACTGTATTTTTGAATATGTCTACTTTGCAAGACCTGACTCTACGGTTTTTGGCCAATCCGTCTATCAAATGAGAAAAAATATGGGTAAAGAACTGGCAAAAGTTCAGCCGGTAGAAGCTGATGTTGTCATACCTGTTCCAGATGGCGGTGTTCCTGCTGCTATTGGATATGCTCAAGAGAGTGGCATACCTTACGAGATGGGTATTATGAGAAATCACTATATCGGTCGTACTTTCATTGAACCTACGCAAGAGATGCGTGACTTAAAAGTAAAAATGAAACTCTCTCCTATGCCAAATGTTATCGCCGGGAAAAGAGTTGTTGTTATAGATGACTCCATTGTCCGCGGAACCACTTCAAAACGCATAGTGAGAATGCTTAAAGAAGCCGGGGCAAAAGAGGTTCACATGAGAGTATCTTCCCCACCTACGACCGACCCTTGTTTTTATGGAGTAGATACACCGGACAAAGACAAACTGATTGCTGCAAACATGACTTTAGAGCAAATCTGTGAATATATTGAAGCTGATTCTTTAGCATACCTTGACGAAGCAGCACTTTTACGAAGCGTAAATGCAACAGAGGATAACTACTGTACAGCTTGTTTTACCGGCAAGTACATAGTATAGAGATTTTTTGCAACAAATTTATACTTATGGTAACTACCTAAAAGAGAAATTCGGCACTAAAGTTTATAAGGTAGGTATCAATATATCGGGTTTTACTTGTCCCAATATTGACGGAACTGTAGCAAAAGGCGGATGCACTTTTTGTGAAAACGACTCTTTTAGTGCAAGCACAAATGAAGTTCAAGAGCTCAAAGGTTTTCACCTCAATCTAGATTCAGAGACGAATCCCTATCTTGACAAACAACTCGAACAACTTTCCATCCAATTCAATGCCATCAGCAAACGCCAGATGAGTGAATACGGTGCACAAAAGTTTATCGTCTATTTTCAATCTTTCACAAATACCTATGCTCCGTTTGAAACACTCAAAGCTCTTTATGAAAAAGCTCTTTCCTTTCCTAATGTTGTAGGTTTAAGCATAGGAACAAGATCTGACAGTATTACAAATGAAACACTTGAGTATCTAGCAGAACTCGCCAAAAAAACAGAGATATGGATAGAGTTTGGAATCCAGTCAGTTTTTGATGAAACACTTGAAAAAATCAATCGCGGTCATGATAGTGCAAATGTAAAAGAGTGGATACTTAAGTCAAAAAAAGCCGGTTTAAATGTATGTGGGCATCTTATTTTCGGTCTTCCAGGCGAAAATGCGGCCATGATGCTTGAAACTGCCAAACAAGCCTATGATTGGGGCATTGACTCTGTAAAATATCATCCGCTTTATGTTGTCAAAAGAACAGCATTGGCAAATGAATTTATACGAGGGGAATTTACACCCATAAGTGAAGAAGAGTATCTCACAGTACTTTTAAAAGCACTGCAAATGAAACCGGAAAATATGTCGGTTCAAAGAATTACCGCCGGTATCAACAATGACTCTCTTCTAGCTCCGTCGTGGTGCAAAGATAAAAATATACAAATAAAAAACATCAATAAAGCCCTTAAACCTTTAGGACTTAAATACTAGACTTAATGTCCTCTCACGGTTGAAAAGTCGGCAACGTTTCTAAAATAAGGCGGAAAATCGAAATAGACTCTAAACTGCTCTACCTCTCCGGGCTTTAAATTTTTTGCAACTACAAACTCTTTTATAATTGTTTGCGGTTTATATAAAACATTTGCACCACCGCCAAAAAATTCTACAAATCCGCTTGGAGCGAAAAATGAACCTGCTTTCACGTTTCCTGTAACATGTCCTTTATTTACAAGTTTTATCTCAAACGTTACTTCACCAATAGCGTAATTGCCCTCATTTTTTACCACACCTGTATATATAATCTGTTCTGTACTAAGTAATCTTTTATTTTCTAGCTTATAAAGTTTGACAACCTTTGTGTATTTATCTACCACTACAACAGAAAAAACAGCAAAAAGCGTAAAGATAGCTGTAATAGAGAGTGCCATAGGTAAGATAAGTCTCTTTTTTTCTTGCCTAAACGCTGTAATTAAACCACCAATATAGAGAATAAATAAAATAAAAAAAGTAAAGTAATGCCAATAGTTTAATAATGTCGTCATGAGTTACAATCCGCTTTTAGTGAAATATTATACTCTCCAGAATAGGTAAACGGTTCTATAATTATCTTAAACTCTCTCTGAGTACCTACAGAAATCTGTTCCTCAACAATCGACATATTTTTAAATGGATTAAATGGATATATATAGTTTTTGTATTTATTTGAACTTACTTTATACGCACTTGCGGTAATAGTACAACTTTTAAAATTAAATTTAGAATCATTTGTCAATGTCCCTTTTACAACAACTGCTTCTGTAAAATTTAACTTTTGCTGACTCTGTAATATTAAAGAATTTTTATATAAATAATCATGCATATATTTATACCCTAAAGTTGGACTAAGAGTTAAGCTCGCAAAAGATAATAATATTAGAAAAAGGGCTAAACCAAGCTTCTTTCTTAGGATAATGGCTAAAATAATAAATAGTAAAAAAAGAATAAACGCAGTACCAAAAAGGATATAATCGTAAACGATAAGGTTATCTATAAATAAACTTATTTTTTCTTTCATTAATCTTTTCTTGCGTTTTTTTCGGCTATTCCGCTCATGTTAAATCTACGGGCCAACTCTTGCTTTATTCTGTCTGGAGAGATGTTTTTGACCGCTAATGCTACAAGAACATGATACGTTAAATCAGCTGCTTCATAGATCATCTCAGCTTCGTCATTGTCTTTGTAAGCAAAGCTGAATTCTCCTGCTTCTTCCACAACTTTTTTCAAAATTGTATTATCACCTTTAGACATAAGCTTCGCTGTCCAAGAACTCTCAGGATCTGC
>JAHJFL010000042.1 GCA_018824795.1 bacterium
ACCAATTGAGGTGTTAATTGTCTCACCAATATTCCATGAACGGTTATACTTATTTCTTTTCCACTCACGAGAAGGCACAACCCCTATAAATTCATTAGGTAAATCAACTCCTGTTTTTTGACCTAATCCATAACGCATAAGTCCTTCACTCATTTTTTCATTTCCGACAATAAGACTGCCTTTGTAAAAGAAATCATCACAACTTTCTCTGATAGCTTTTGTGATTTCTGTTTTACCATGGCCATGATCTTTCCAGCATCTAAAAACTCTTCCACCTAAAGGCAAGTGTGACTCACAATTCACACTCCATTGTTCATCCAAATCAGTAGTGATGTATAGAAGCCCTAAACCTGTTTTTATGGTGGAGCCAGGAGGATATAAACCGTTGACTAATTTATTGGTAAATGGATGGTCCAAACTAGAGGAGAATTCATCATACATCTCTTGAGACATTCCTGAAACAAATATATTTAAATCATATTCAGGGTAACTGCTCGCAGATAAAATGGAACCATTAACATCCATTACAATTACCGCCCCTACTTTATCTACAAAAAGTTCTGATATATATTTTTGGAGCTCTATATCTATATTTAAAGTCAATTTTTTGTCTTCAACAGCACTTTGATATGAGAGTTCTTCTATCTCCTTATTGTTTGCATTTACTTTTATTTCCCTGCGTCCCGCTTCGCCTTGCAAATAAGAGTTATAGTAATTTTCTAATCCGATTTTTCCAGTGTAGCCAATGAGCTCAAGTGAACTGTCAGCATCTATATCTTTTTGATTTGCGCGTGAGACATAACCAATAATATGTGCTGCGATTTCATTATATGGATAAAATCTTTTTGGAGCGGGAACAATATTTACATTATCACGCAAATTAAGTATGGCATAAACAGGAATAATATCTTCGTATTCTATAAAACTCACAACCTCAATAAAAGAGTGATTATAATAAGAATCCACTTTTTTATAGTTTTTAATAATTTTGTCTCTATCAAGTTGTGGTAGAAGTTTGAGTAATAAATCTAATTCAGTGTTAAAAGAATCAATATTTTCCTTAGATAGAAGGTGAGGCTTGAGCTCTATTTTAAAGCCGAGCTTATTTATTGCTATTGGCTTATTATTTCTATCTAAAATTTCACCTCTTACAGGAGATATCTGTTCAATTTTTATTGTATTATTTTGTGAAAGTTTGTCATAATAGGTATTAGACTCAACTGCAAGAAAAAATACACGTATAATAAGCCCCAGCCATATTGCAGAAAAGACAAAAACTATAAATTTTATTTTCATAACATACTCACTAAAAAGAATTCAATTACTATATAGTAAACTATATAGTAATTGAGTACAGGCGTTGTAGTTTCAAAAACTTTTGCCAGCAATAAAGAAAAAAGAAAAAAACCCATATAGGCTAACACTACATATGAAATTCGGATACAAGATTCACATCCAAAGTTTTTAATTATTTTTGGCAAAATAAACTTATATACAAATGAAAAATAAATAATAGAACTAAATGCAATAAAGCCTTTATCCGCTTCATAAATCAACAAACAAAATGAAATAGCAAAAACGAAAATCGCATCATCTTGCTTGATTTTTCTTACAAATAAGACAAATAAAACCGCAAATAATGGAGGTAAAAAAAGATATATATTACTAAGGCTTTCGTATATAATAAAAACTATTACATACGAAGCAAGAGTTATAAATTCTTTATTAAAGATACTTCGTTGCATACAGGAAAGTGTTTACACTTTATACAGTCAGCCCAAATTTTATGTTCAGGTAAAGATTCTTTTGGAATTTCAACAAATCCTAGTCTTTCAAAAAAACCTTGTCTATATGTCAACGTAAGGACTCTTTGCAAGCCAAGATCCATAGCTTCATTTAGGCATTGATTTACAAGTTGTTCGCCTATTTTATTGCCTCTTAAACTCTCTTTTACAATCAAAGACCTTACTTCAGCGAGAGCGGCAGTATGAACATGAAGCGCACAGAAACCAACAAGCTCACCTTCTAGATATGCCAAAGTATAAGACCTGACATTTGTTGCAATTTCATCATCGCTTCTTGCAAGTATTATCCCACTTTGAATTTCCGGAGCTACAAGTTTTTGCATTACATCAATATTGCTAAGAGAGGCTTTTTTGAGTTCAATCTTCATCTGGAATCTCATTGAGTATGTCATAAACAATTTGTATCGCTTTGGCTAAGCCGCGTTTTTTAGAGCTTGAAACCATAAGAGCATTAGGAAACTCTCTTTTTAAAGCACTTTGCTCTTTTTGATTAAGTTTATCAATCTTGGTGAAAATTTGCAGTATATACTGATTCTCAGCGCAAGTTTCCAATAAAAATTCGGTTACAGATCTGTCAATCTCAAGGTCTGGATGTCTTGAATCTATAAGATGTATAAAAAGCTTTATCTGTTGGCGCTGTGATATATAATCTGTAAGATTTTTCTCCCAATCACTTTTAATTGACTTTGAAACTTTCGCATATCCAAAGCCAGGTAAGTCAACAAATTTTGCAAAGCTTTTTTCTTCTGTTTCTCTATTTATAAAGGTTACATCAAAATAGTTGATTAATCTTGTTTTACCCGGTGTTGAGGAAACTTTCGCCAAACCTTTATGGTTTGTAAACGCATTTAAAAGAGAACTTTTACCCACATTTGAGCGCGCCATAAATACAACTTCATTTTGTTCAAGAGAATCTGGAGCGTTCTGAACATTTGGAGCCGAAGTAATAAATGTTGATTCTACAATTTCTACCATTAGTGTCCTTCCTCTTCTTGGTTTTCTACATTAAATATCATAATGACAGGACCATCTTTTTTGCCTTTTGCATGAGCTTTTCCTTCTGTTGCTTTAAGAACAACCTCTTCACCGATAATCTCTTTATTTTCATCCAATTGTTTTAAATGAACATTTTTGAAAAATTGATACTCTTTTTGCTCCGGAATATAAATCGCTTTTTGTGAAACGCCATTATATATAGAACCACTTTTTGTTTCTATATGAAAAGAGACATTGCCTACTGCAACAAATTTCAAGGGTTTATGATTGCTGTCTGTGTAAACGGTTACTTCAGTTGCGTTAAGTTCATCATTCTTTCTTAATATATTTACAGAACCTGTAAATATTGATACACCTGATTTTTCATCCGCAGCAAAAGAATCTGCCTTTATTTTTAACTCTTGTGAATAAAGTGAGAGTGCTAAAAAAAATAGTAAATATATTGCACGCATTATAATTTTTCCTCTTTTAATTGATATATTATATTAACATTTTTGGACTCAATTTTCTTATTCTCATTATCATATTTCAAAAATGAACCCTTCATATTGCTTTTACCCATATAAGCTATGTAGTCTGTCGTTGATGTAGCAATTTTGTTAACTTTATCATAGTCTGCCTTTTGGGTTTTAAAAATCAAACCATCTTCTCGGCTATAGATTATATTGCCGCTAAGGTTTACAATATCATCTTTATAAACGCCTTTATCTGCGATCATATTCGCTTTATATTTTTTTGAATTATCAGTATAGTCAATATTCTCTACAAGGTAGCGGTCCTCATATCTAAACGCATTATTTCCCTTCATGACAGTTATAATACCCAAGGTATTAAGCTCGTGCAAAGTAAAAGAGCTAACTTCCAACAAAGGGGTTTCTTCAAAATTTTGCGTCTTTATGTTTAAAGGCTTAAAAAGAGTAAAAATCATCATCAAAGCAATCGAAATAATAACAAAAAAGAAATTTATATTCATATCCATAAAGCC
>JAHJFL010000043.1 GCA_018824795.1 bacterium
CTTAGTAGTTTCAAAGTAAACACTAGCTGCGCCGTTTAAAGGTGAAAACCGTAAATAAAAGTGAACTGCTTCACTTTTATAGGTTTGGAACCGGAACAATTATGTTCAGAATGAACATTTGTGGAGGAAAAAATGAGTTATAAAAAAATTGAGAGGATGACTGGGGCTATGAGAATCAACCACTGGGTGGTTGCTATCTCGATGATTGTTGCAATAGTGACTGGTCTTTATATAGGTCATCCGTACTATCAAAGTTTTATTGCAGATCCAGCTGTTGATAAATACGTAATGGCATGGAATAGATTAGCACACTTTATTGTTGCAATTATATTTGATGTGAGTAGTGTAGTAGTTGCCTACTTATACTTTTTTTCAAGATTTGAAAAACCTTATAAGAAGTTAATACCGACATTGACAAATGTAAAAGAGTTTATTGATGTATTAGTAAATCTTCTAACGCTTAACCGTGTGAAAAAGTTTGACTCGTCTCATGCAGACAGTTTTAATGCTATCTTTTTCTTTGTGTTTCATATGTTGCTTATATGGATGCTATTAACTGGCTTACAAATGTATGTGCATGGGCTTGCATCAGGATTGAGCTCGGTAGGTGAGTGGTGGCCGACTGTACTGCATTTGACAACCGACTGGACAGTTGCTGTTACAGGCGGTACATTTATGGATGTGAGAATATCACACCATTACAGTATGTACGCTATTATTGCCTGGATTATGTTTCATGTCTATTACCAAGTATGGAGAACAATTTTCTGGAAAGAGGGTGATATCAACATAGTAGTTGGCGGAAATAAGTTTATAAAAGAATAACTACTATTTATACGCCAAAGGAATAAAATCCCTTTGGCTACGCTAGCCGCTTAGGCGCTGAAGCTAGCCTCATACGAGGCAGAAAATCACGGAGTTTATTAATAATGAGAACAGCAATAGTCGGAGCGGGTACGGTAATATATCAAGATGAAGGTGTTGGCGTTTATGCTGCAAAATATCTTGAAGAGAATTTTACATTTTTAGACGATGTGACATTAGTTGATGGCGGAGTATTAGGCTTTCAGTTAATGACATACTATCAAGAATATGACAAAGTAATAATTCTCGATACTATAACTATGAATGATGAGGTCGGTTCCATTTATAACCTGCCATCGGAAGAGCTGTTAGGTCTAGGAAGTTATAAAAAAACAGCCCATGAAGTAGAAATCATAGAGATGTTAGAGATATGTTCGCTTTTGGAGAGAATGGCAGAAGTGAACATCATTGGAATTATTCCAAAAGATATTGAGACTGTAAATGTTGGTTTAACGAACGAGATGAAAAATAAGTTTCATTACCTTATAAACGCTGCAACAGCAGAATTAGATAAGTCAGGTATAAAATATAGAAGAAATTCTGCTACAGTAGAACTTGAAGATATAATAGAAAAATATGCAAATCCACAAAGTGAGTTTAAAAATGGCTATCCAACAAATTATCAAATATAATAGCGAAAGCAAATATTTTGCAGGCTTTTTACAGGCCATGATAAAAGAGAGTGGTATTGTAGGCAGTGTTTCTCAGAGTGATGAAAGTATAGTGTTAAAGTTAGATGATAGTGATGCAAACGCAGTGGCTGATTTTAGTGCTTTGTCAAATAAATATTTGGCACATTCTCTTTTTTTAGGTGAAATACAGACTATAAATATAGATGCAAATCACCCAAAAGCTGACTTTACATCGCCAAGTTATGACATCTCTGCATGTCCAAGATGCTTAGAAGCCCTAACAGACCCTTCTAGCGAGGATTATTTAAATGATTCTCTTCAATGTAATCACTACTCAAATGAGACAAACGCAGAGTTCTATGATAATAAATATTACTCTCCTCACTACACTCAGGGAAGTGCTCTCTTAGTAGTAGATCCAAAAAATGTACAAAAGCTTTTTATGATGACACCTGATGAGACAAAAGCTCTCTTTAGTATAGAAAAGCCGACGCTAAAAGTGACTATTAAAGATGAGAATCTAAAAGAGTTAAGCGGGAAAAAATTTATTAATATTAAATCTCCTCATAGTATAAAAAGCAACCTTGTTGCATTAAACGCAAGAGAGAGTGAAATCGAGTATCTTTTTTATGAAGCAAGTACTGATTTAAAAGTCGTGGTAGTACAAAAAAATATTACTGTTATAAGAGACACCAGAGGTGTGAGTAAAAAGCTTCAAGAGTTACATGAAGAGAGTGTTCTCAATAGATTTTTAAACATCGCAAATGAGGCTGGATTCACAAAGGGTGCTATTGGTGCAAATTTAAGCAGTAAAAACGGCATCTCTTTTCTTCTCTCTAATGAAACAGGAGTAAAAAAAGTTATCAAATTTCAGCCTTTTGTACTTCAAGATGTTTTAGAATTGATGGCAAAAGATAAAAATAAATCTAGGCTGCTTCCAAACTTTGCACAAAAATATCCTGAAATTATGCAGGAGTTGGCGGAAAACGAGAGTTATGATGTTTTTGAGACCATTGCAACAATTTTAGAATTAAAAGAAAAGAGTTTTGAATCTGTAAGCGATAAATCTTTAGAGTTTCACGGAAACGGCGGGCTCAAAATAGATGCAAACTTTAGTGATGAAGGTTTTGACTATGTCTCTTTTTTAGGTTCAATCATGAGCTTTAAACTCGCAAACACAGAAGAACACTACTTGGCATACTCAATTTTTGAAGCACTTGGTGATATGGCTATTCAAACGCTGTTGCAACTCAAGATAAGATTTAAAATTGATAATATTGTTATGATGGGCGATATGTTTGAAAACAGTGTACTTTACAGTAGAATACTGAGTAAATTTACAACAAGTAATCCATACTTTTCCAAAGGTTTCGCATTAGATGATTAGAGAGAGTTATTTTATACAAGGGGTCGTCCAAGGTGTCGGATTTCGCCCCTTTGTCTATAAAATAGCGCATGAGCTAAATTTAAAAGGCTTTGTAAAAAATAGCGCGAGTGGTGTAACTGTTGAAGTTCAAGGCAAACAAGAAGCCTTGGAACTTTTTGAAGAGTATTTAAGCTCTAAAATACCACCGCTTGCGCGCATAGACTCCATTACAAAAACGCAGCTTACTCCAAACAATTCTCAAGTTTTTGAAATTCTACAAAGCGAAAGTACTTCATCTTCCAAATCTGCTCTCGTTTCACCCGACATTGCCATCTGTAAAGAGTGTCTACAAGATGTACAAAACGCAGGGAAGTATCAGAACTATTTTGCCACAAACTGTACAAACTGCGGACCTAGATATTCCATTATAAATACAGTTCCGTATGATAGAAAAGAGACTTCCATGAGTAAGTTTGAGCTGTGTCCCTCATGTGTTGAAGAGTATGCAAATCCACTCAACAGACGCTATCACGCACAGCCAATCTCTTGTAACTCTTGTGGTCCGACACTCTCGGAGAGTATTGGGAAAACAGCTGCGTTTATAAAAAACGGAAAAATAGTTGCCATAAAAGGAATAGGCGGATTTCATCTTGTGTGTGATGCTTCAAATGACGAGGTAATTCAGAAATTAAGAGAGTTTAAAAACAGGCCCACAAAACCTTTTGCCATTATGTGTATAGATGTAGAACAAGTCAAAGAGATAGCTACAATAAACGCGAAGGAGCTGGAACTTTTAACTTCTAAAGAAGCACCTATAGTTATTTTAGATAAAACTCAAATGACAGATACAAAACTCTCTGCATTTATTGCTCCAAACATCGATAGAATAGGGTGCTTTTTGCCCTATACAGCACTCCATCATCTTCTTTTTAAAAATCTTAACAACGCAATTGTTGCAACAAGTGCAAACTTGGGAAATGAGCCTATCATAACCGACAGTGAGACACTTCTAAAGAAACTTCCCTTTGTAGAATTTGTACTTGATTTTGACAGAGACATAGTCAATGGTGTAGATGATTCTCTCGTGCAAGTTATAGCAGGTAAAACGCAGACGCTAAGACTCTCACGCGGATTTGCTCCAAAGGTCATAAAACTACCGTTTAAAAGTAAAAAAAAGATTTTAGCTGTTGGCGCAAACGCTAAAAATGCCATTGCGTTTGTCATAGAAGATACAATTATTCTTTCCCCTCATATAGGTGATTTGGACTCCCCAAAAGCCTTTGGTTTTTTTGAGCGGACAATTGAGACTTTTAAAAAGTTTTATGACTTTGAACCTGACATTATCGTCCACGACAAACATCCTTCCTACATGAGTACCAAATGGGCAAAAATGCAAGGAAAAGAGCTTGTAGCAATACAGCATCATCTGGCACATATTTATGCGACAAAAGCAGAGTTTGGGCTAAGCGGCGATTATCTTGGTTTTAGTTTTGATGGAACAGGTTATGGAGAAGAGAAGGTGAATGGCGAAGCCAGAGAGGCTGCCCTGGGGCATGGAACACTCTGGGGTGGTGAA
>JAHJFL010000044.1 GCA_018824795.1 bacterium
AGGTACTCTAACCATACTGAGCTACACCCCGACCTACACATTAAACCAAGCTGTTACGCTGATTAATGAGGCGAAATTATAGTCAATTAGATTCTAAATGTCAATACCTTTTTGAATAATCTTTTATATATTTTCAAATTTTAGTATAATATTCGCAATAAGGGGAGCTTTGCACATGAAAATAGCTAGATTTAGTAGGGTAGGATTCATTTTAGCAGCGGCCGGAAGTGCTGTTGGACTTGGCAATATATGGAAATTTCCATACATTACCGGAGAATATGGTGGTGGTGCTTTTGTACTTGTGTATCTTTTAACGGTTCTGCTCATAGGTTTTTCTATCATGATTGCGGAGATGCTCATAGGTTATATGGGACGAAAAGATACAGTGACATCTTTTGAAAATCTTGCGCCAACACATAAACATCTATGGAAATATGGTGGATTTCAAGCTCTAGCCGGTCTTTTCATCATGATTTTCTACTCTGTAGTCATTGGATGGATATTTCATTACATAGTAACTTCCCTCACTTATTTACCCTCAAGTGTAAAAGAAGCGGAAACAACATTTAACCTAATGCTCCATACGGATATTTGGACACAACTTTTTTATCATTCTACTGCGTTTATATGGATTACCTATGTTTTGACTAAGGGAATTAAGGGCGGTATTGAAAAAATGAATATGGTTTTAATGCCTGCACTGATGATAATTCTTTTGGGAATGTTTATGTATGCACTTTCTCTCGATACATTCGGCAGAGCTTTTGATTTTATGTTTGCAGCTGATTGGTCTAAAATTAACTCTGAAGCCTTTGTTGTAGCTGTCGGACATGCATTTTTTACACTTTCCCTTGGTATGGGAGCTATCATGACCTACTCCGCCTCTATGGAGAAAAACTCAAATCTTGTTCACAATGCATTTTGGGTTGTCTTTTTAGACACTGTCATAGCGCTTGTAGCCGGACTTATGCTTTTTACTTTCCTTTACCAATACGGTGCCGGACCAGCAAAAGGCCCTGGACTTGTTTTCATCTCTTTGCCTGCTGCGTTTTATGAGATGGGAATTATTGGAAATGTTTTTGCCGTTTTATTCTTTATAGCACTTGCGTTTGCGGGGCTTACATCTTCAGTCTCTTTAGTTGAACCGATGGTGCAGTACTTTATAGACAGATTTGATTGGAGCAGAGTTAAAGCTTCCATACTTATGGGACTTTTCTTTTACCTCATAGGAATCATCGCCCTGCTCTCAAACATAGATGGATTTAAAGAGTATCTAACCTGGGGAGATAAAAACTTTTTTGATTGGGTTGATTATGTCACAGCTGCAATCATGCTTCCTGCCGGCGGTCTTATTATGGCTGTTTTTGTAGGATTCATTATTCCAAAATCAAAAGTCTCAGCTATTATGAAACCTCAGCTTGGCTTTGCCTTTGAGGCTTGGTACTTTTCTTTGCGTTACATTACACCCGTAGCAATGTTTGTTGTTATGCTTAGTCTTATGGGAGTTTTTTAACATGCACGCTCTTGAAAAAAAATGCAGACAACTTTTACTGCAAGATAATATAGATGCTGACTCAGAAATTGATTTTGATGTAAACGGGGAAATTCATACACTTAGTTATACCTACATCATAGAGACTTTTATGCAAGCCTCCACTGAGTCACAATTTGTATTTGTTGCGGCTTTAGAAAAAGCTCTTGAAGCAGGAGAAGTTGGAGTAAGTAAATTTTTTCAGGGAATGGGACAACTTCTACTCATGACGCATTTGTCAGAGAAATTGGAAGCGTAAAAAGTTTATATTAAAAGAGATAAGTAAAAGTCTCAAAGATTTGATTGTTATGAAAAATTACTTCCTCAAAACCTCTGACACTCCGAAAGAGTGGAAAAGCTTTAGTCGCCACAGCGGCGTAAGCGAAGCAGTGAGGAATTACTTCCTCACTGCGTTTTAATTAGAATTGTATCATCCCGTCAATCGGGCTTGATGCAGTCGCATAAGGACGTTTAGGAATTCTTCCTGAGAGGTAACTCATTCTTCCTGCAATAACCGCATGTTTCATAGCTTCAGCCATAATCATAGGGTTTTGTGCCTGAGCTATGGCAGTATTTGTTAAAACACCCGCAGCGCCAAGTTCCATAGCATACGCCGCGTCACTCGCACAACCTATTCCGGCATCAACAATTACAGGAACACTTACAGCTTCACGAATGAAAACTATGTTGTAAGGGTTTTGAATCCCGAGTCCACTTCCAATAGGTGCTGCCAGAGGCATAATAGCATGGGCACCTGCGTCTTCAAGTCTTTTTGCCATAATCGGGTCATCTGAAGTGTAAGCCATGATGGTGAAGCCCTCTTGCGCTAAAATTTTGCACGCTTTAATGGTTTCTATAACATCTGGGTAAAGCGTTTTTTGCGTATCGCCGATAACTTCGAGTTTTATCAAATCTATGCCCGTTGCCTCACGCATAAGTCTAAAAGTTGTAATTGCCTCTTCAGCAGTCACACAACCCGCAGAGTTTGGTAAAAACTTTACATTCGTACCTTTAAATGTATCGCGTAAATTCTCTTTGTCCGGGTCTGTAATATTTAAACGACGAACAGCGACCGTAATCAGCTCACTTCCACTCGCCAAAGTTGCCTCTTTTGTTGTCTGGAAATCTTTATATTTCCCGCTTCCGACGATTAAACGCGAACCTAATTCATATTTGCCGATTTTTAAAATATTATCCATAGTATTTGTTCCTATTATTCTAATTTTTTTGTTTTATAGCATAAGCATTCTGCAACAAAGCTTACTTTTACAACTTGCTTATAGCTTCAATCAAATCATAAGGAGTCAGCGAAAAATCGTTGCCCGTATAGATTTGAGCAAGTTTAGTATGTGCAAGAGAGGCGTTTCTTGCCGCAGAAAAAGGCTCTTCGCCTTGAGCTAAAAGTGCTCCGATTAAACCGCTAAGAATATCTCCGCTTCCGCCTTTTGCCAAAGATGCTGTTCCATGAGGATTTATGAAAAACTCCTCCCCTTTTGCAACGATGACATTTGCACCTTTTAAAAGCAGTGTTACGTGTGGGAACTTTTCACAAAAAGCTTCCACATATTTAAAACGATTTTTTTGCAACACACTCACACTGATATCAGCTATGCCAACTCTTTTTAAAAGTTCCACAAACTCTTTTGCATGAGGCGTTAAAACAACTTTTTCTCTTTTAAGAATATTTATAAGGATTGGCATAGTAAAAATGTCTGCATCGGCAACTATTGGCAGCCAGTTGTCTAAAAAATTCTCAAGCTCCAAGTCACTAAACTCTTCGCCAAGTCCCATACCAAGAGCTATTGCCGTTGTGTTAGAAGGAAGGTCATGAGAGTACATAAGAATAGGCGGGATGTTAACGGCCTGTTCATTTTCATACCCTACCAGTGTCACTAAACCAGTCCCAAAACGCAGCGCAGCACTTGCGCTTAGAATACTCGCTCCTGCTTTTGAG
>JAHJFL010000045.1 GCA_018824795.1 bacterium
AGTTCATCTTTTTTGAATTTGAAACTTCCTTTCTCACCAATTTGAGTCCATTTTTCATAATTCATAGCATGACATCTACCACAAGCAAGCTCATAAGCCATTTTTGGCGTAAGTTCTTCTTGTTTTACAGCAATAGATTTCAAGTAAGCTACCATATCTGCAACTTCTTGGTCTATGTCTCCGCCTGCGCCAAAGAATGGTGCCATTGGATGTGTTTTTCCAGACTCTTCAGTGTACTTGTGTTCAACTTTGAGAGCATGTGTAGGGTTTTTAATAAGATCTGCTAAGAATCTTTCATCATACACAGCACCGGCATTACTCAAGTCCGGTGGATTAACACCATAACTTGCTGCTGCCATTGCAGGTTCCATTGCAGCAGGCATTCCTGCAGCTTCAATTGAGTGACAACCAGTACAAGCGCCAGCTCCCATAACTAAATCAGCTCCGCTTGCAGCGTCACCAGTTTTTGTAAGAGCAGGTAAATCAGCATAAGCAAAGTGTTCACTCTCTACATGTTTGTGCATTACATGGTGAGCATATGGCTCAACAAGATAATATGTCAATAGCGAGAAAAGTACAACTACTACTAGTATTAATGGTTCTTTATTTTTCATTTTATCTCCCTACGCTTTTTTTTCAAACATTGTAATTATTGGAAGCAATAACCACTGAACTATAAACAGAATCGCAGAGACGAAACCTATTTGACTATATGGATTTTCCGGAGGAAGTTTACCCATAGCTGTTAGAACTATCAAGTTTACTAACATTACCCAAAACCATATAGCGAATAATCCACGACGGTTTGCAGCTACTGTGTTTGGACTTCTATCTAACCAAGGGAGAAGAACAAAAATTACTTGAGCAAATCCAAACGCAACAAGACCGATATCTACAGAGAACGGACGTAAAATCTCATAAGACCACAAGAAATACCACTCTGGGTAAATGTGTGCTGGAGTCTTGAGACCATCAGCTGGGTCAAAGTTTACAGGGTCCATAGCAAAACCATAGTTCCAGAAAACAAGATAGAAAAAGAAAACAAGATAAATACCAACAACCATCATATCTTTAGACATGAAGTCATTTGCAAATCTCATAACTTTTGAACCAGCTTTGTCACCTGCCAAATATTTTTTAGCTTCTGCATCAAAATCCAGATTTTCACCATCTTGGTTGTTTACGTGTGGAATACGAAGTGCTCCAAAGTGTAAACCGATAAGACCTAAAATAGCCAAAGGAATAAGTAAAACGTGAAGCATAAAGAAACGAGTTAAGAATGCCTGAGCAGGAACATAATCCCCACGAATCCACTCAACTAAACCATCAGCATGTAACGAACCGCCAGAAAATAAATTAGTAATAACCATACCAGCCCAGTAAGACATTTGTCCCCATGGTAACATATAGCCTGAAAATGCTTCAGCAGAAAACGCAACAAATAATAGCATTCCCGAAACCCAAATTAATTCACGACCCTTTTTGTACGAACCGTAATAGATACCCGTAAACATGTGAATATAGATAATAAGGAATACTACAGATGCCGCAACACCGTGTACATGTCTCCATAACCATCCAAAATCTACGTCTCTCATAATAGTGTAATTAACACTGTAAAATGCAGTATCTACGTTTGGTTGATAATACATTAATAAAAAGATGCCAGAAACTAAAAGAAGAGCGAATGTGATTACAAGAACCATACCCATTGCCCACAAGAAGTTAATATTTTTCGGAATCCAATACTCCGACATCATCACTTTTTCTACTTTATCGATTGCTAAACGCTGGTTTAACCAATCTTTAATGCTTGTTGCTTTTGTAAAATGCGCCATTTATTCCCTTCCTTAAAGCGTTACGCCGCTTTCTTTCATTTTTGTATACTCTGGTCCTACTTCACCCAAAACTAAAGTATTGCCTTCAATTTTAAACGGAGGTATATCAAAACCACGTGGAGGCGGAACTTTTTGTACTAAACCAGATGCAGTAAACTGTCCACCGTGGCACGCACATAAAAAGTCACCCTCATCTTTTCTAAAAGCAGGAATACAGCCTAAGTGTGTACAAAGACCGATTGCAATCATAAAATTCGCATCACCAATTTTAATATTTCTGGCTTCTGCTGCTGCATTGCCTTTCTCTTTTTCCATCATATCTGCTGATTTCTTCAAAACAAAGATAGGTTTCCCTCTCCATTTTTCAGTAATCATCACATTTTCTTCATATATTGACATATCTAGAGTTGTGAATCCTGCAGAACGAACGCTTGGAAGTGGATCCCAAGATTTCTTCATAGCAAAGAGTGAACCGATTGCGCCAACGGCTGCAACGGCACCAAATGCTTTACCCATAAAACCTCTACGGCTATTATTTTCCATGTTTGCTCACTTTAAGTGTGAATTTTTAAAGTGTTCATTATATACTAAATAAGTTTTAATTAATTATAAATTTAAGTTTTTCTTTATAAATTTACTAATTTTTTCATTTAAGTGTTCTATTTTGTAATACTTATTACCATCTATTGTATTTATTATGCTAGCAATTTGACCTAGGTCAAGAATATCTATGATAGGAATGTTAAAACTCGTAAAGAGTTTGTTAAAATTTGTCGTATAATCGGCTCTCTGGACATAAATCGGTCGTCCTCCGGAAGCTAAAGATTCTAAAACTGCTTGCGGAGAAGCCGTAATAAGAATATCTGTTTGTTTAATCATAGCTTCATAATCCTCAAATTCATGATGATTATTGAATTTTTTCTTAAGAGAATCTTCATAATCTAAAAAGTAGTAAAAACCTAGTTGCAAGTCTGGACTTAAATCTTCTATAAAGGCAATATTTTTTTCTAAATCTTTTTCATAATCATCATCACCAAAAAAATAAGAGATTTTAATTGTTTTAGGCTCATGTACAAAAAACTCTTCTCCAATAGCGTAAGCCGTACAAATACCTTCACCGCTCAAATAAGGTGAAATCAGAAGCTCATTCTCACTTTTGACATCATTTGCATCATCACTCACACGGATAAAAGTAGAAAAGTAGTCTCTCATGTCATCTAACATAATAGGGTTCGCTTCTTCAGAATCAAAAATAAGCTGATCGCCATGATGTGCTATTTGAGGGATATTTCTCACCACATCTATGCCCACACTTTTAGAAACACCAAAATCTCTTGCAACCTGAGCAATGCGAAAATCTGAACAAAGTAGTGTAATATCTACATCACCAAGCCCTCTGATAATTGCCGCAGCACGACGAAATCTGTCAAGTCCTATACGGTGTCCTGTGTGTACATAATAAAAAGTTCTCATGATTTCCCTATTTCTTTTTTTGTGCCATTGTCATATCTATTAAAGTTTGATAATAGATATCTATGCCATTGGTATCTTATTTTTAGATAATTGTAGCAGACTATTTCTTCCATTGCTCTCAATAATTTTCATTTTAAAGTTTGCAAAATAGTTTGATAATATAC
>JAHJFL010000046.1 GCA_018824795.1 bacterium
ATCTGTTCTGAAACAAAAAGTGTCTCTTTTGGCAAAGCTAAACTTACAGAAGCTGATTCAATTGGAGCAAGAGCATTGATAGTTCTTGAGAGTTCACCCTCAAGCGCACGAAGATGCTTGATTTTTTGATCAAAACTTGTCGCCCCAAATTCTTGGGTATCAAAGAGTTCAAAACCTACACCATTGTCTTTAGGGATTCCAAGTGAAGCTATAGCAATTCTTTGTTTGTAAACAACATCTTTTGGAACTTTGATTACATTGTTTGCTGAGAGTTCATAAGGGATAGACTCTTTTTCAAGCTGTTCTATAACCTTTGCTGCATCTGCAGAACTTAATGAGTCAAAGAGAACTTCGTACTTTTCACCAACAGCTTGTTTTGCACTATAGACGACCATAAAAATTAAAAACGAGACAATTCCAACAATAGCAGCGGCTATTATAATTTTTTGTTGTTTGTTTAATTTATCGTATAAAACAACTAATTGCGAAAAAAGTACTTTAAAATCCATTAATTTCCCATTTTGTTATTTTAGTAACTCTGCTGTCAGTTCAAAAAAACGATTATTCTGCTCATGTGTACCTATTGTAACTCGAATTGCATTGAGTCCATAGCCACTTAAATTTCTTACAATCATCCCTTGTTGCAAAAGAGCATTTGAGAGTTTTGTCGAATCTTGCGTTTCATTCAAACATAATGTAATAAAATTTGTAAAACTTTTTATTATATCTATTTTTTGCTCTAATGCAAACTCTTCGTAACGTTTCATCTCTTCAAAATTTGCAGAGATACTTTTATTTACAAATTCTTCGTCATCAAGAGCAACACTTGCTGCCTCAAGAGAAAGTGTTGTAATGTTAAATGGCGGTCTTAATTTGTAAAGTTCTTTGATTATTTTAGGGTTTGCAAGTCCAAAACCGACTCTCATCCCGCCAAGACCATACGCTTTAGAAAAAGTTCCCAGATAGATAACATTCTCATAAGTCTCAATTAACTCTTTTGCATTCACTTTTTTGCTTGCATCTTTGTATGCTGCATATTCCATATATGCCCCGTCTATTACGACGAGAGTATCTTTATCTATTTTTGCCAGGAACTCTTTGAGCTTTAGCACATCTATGGCATCACCTGTTGGATTATTCGGCGTACAAATAAAAATAATCTCTGGCTTTTGCTCTTTATAAATTGCATAAAATTCATCTAAATCATGTTCTTGAGAAGCTGTTCTAAGGACCACGGCGCCAACATGTTTTGCATAAATCTCGTACATAGCAAAAGTAACACTGTTCATTAAAATTTTTGACCCTGCATGCGCTTTTGCATGAATTAAAAACTCTATAACCTGATCACTTCCAGAACCTATAATTAAACTCTCTGCACCAATATTAAAACGCTTACTGAGTCCATTTTTGAGCTTTGTCATTGAATCATCCGGATAAAGTGACATTTTGGAAATTATCTCTCTTACAGCATCTTGAACCTTCGTTGAACAGCCATAAGGGTTTTCATTGCTTGCAAGCTTAATGATATTTTTTGGATCAATTCCAAACTCACGCACAACTAATTCTATTGGCTTTCCGGCCTCATATGTTTGTATATCTTCTAATGTATTATTAAATTTCAATTTTCACCCTTTACGTAACTTCCAAGCCATGTCACTTCACCTTCGTGCTTTGAGAGTACTCTTTGCACCGCCTCATCATCTATATGCCCATAAAAATCTATATAAAACCAGTATCCGAATCCACCTTTATCTCGTGAAGGACGAGACTCAATTTTAGATAAGTTGATGTTCTCTTCTTCAAAATCATGTAAAAAATGTACCAAAGAGCCCGCCTTAACTGCATCTTTCAAACGCACCAATATAGAAGTTTTGTCTTCATGACTCACTCCATTTTTAAAATCACTCAAAATCACAAAACGGGTCAGACTGTCATGCTGATCTTCAATGTTTTCAAAAAGTGTAGGTACTCCATATAATTTTGCAGCTATGTGAGAACAAATGGCTGCAGATGATGGGTCATTAGCTGCAAGAATCGCTGCCTTTGCCGTTGATTCTACCGGAATGAGTTCTACATTTACAAGGGAGTGTTCTTGCAAAAATTCTCTACACTGTCCAAAGCCTTTGTCTTTTGAATATATTTTTTTAATATCCTCAAGTTTTCTGGCTTTTGTCACAAACGCCATATGAATCGGCATATAAAGCTCTGCAACGATTTTCACTGAACTCTTAGAGAGTAAATCCAGCGTTTCCCCGACTATTCCGTCTCGTGAGTTTTCAATAGGAACAACTCCGAATTTTGCACGTTTTGCTTCGAGTGTTTTAAAAACAGAGTGAATAGAGTTAAGTGGCATATAATCACTCATGCCTCCAAAACGGCTCTCAGCAGCCTGATGAGTAAAACTTCCCTCAGGCCCAAGATAAGCAATTCTCTCAGGTAATTCAAGATTTCTAGCCACTGCAAAAATCTCAAGATAAATCGCTTCTATAGCACCTTTGTTAAGACTTCCGCCACTCTCTTCACTTATCTTCGCGAGTCTTTCTATGATGGCTTTTTCTCGCTCAGGTCTATAGACAGCTGTACCGCTTTCGTGTTTTATTTCACCAACACGATGAACTACTTTCATCCTTTTATTAAGGATTTCGAGCATCTCATTGTCGAGTTTATCTATCTCAGCTCTACATTCATCTAAGGTTTTCATATTGTCTCCAAAATCTCTTGCATATTTGCGTATATCATGTCTGGTTTTACTGCATCTTGTAAAAATGGTACGATTTCCTCGGCACTTTTATACTTCCCGCTTGTTACAAAAACTGTCTTCATTCCAAGTTCTTTTGCACCGACCAGGTCACCTTTTACATCATCACTGATAATAGTCACATCTTCAAATCTTGCATTTGGTACTTGATGCTGAAGCTGTTTTAAAGACTCTTCATAAAACGCAACACTTGGCTTTCCAACGACTGTATACGAACAGGAGGTGGCAAATTCTAAAAGTTTCAGCACGGCCCCTACTCCAGGATAACGCTTGTTATTTTTTGCATAAATAGACGTCTCATGCATACCAACCAAAGCAGCTCCACTAAGAATAAAGTCAATCATCTGCGCATATTCATCAGAAGTAAAATTTTCTTTCACTGCAATAAGAACTGTTTTGGGGTTTTGATAGTCTAACGTATACCCCATTTTTCTGAGGGTAAGCAAAAATTCATCTGCTCCATAAGCAGCGACGCCTTCTTTGGCTACATGAGCTTCGAGAAGCATTAAAGGGTCAAGATATTTGTCAAAGCCAAAATCAAAACCAAGAGAGATTAAAAATGTATAAAAATCCCTCGAGGCTTTTTTCGTACTATTTGTTATAACCATATACGGTGTGTTTGTTGCATTTAACATCTCTATAAACGCAATGCTTCCTGCAATGGGGGATTTGTCAGCATCACTTATTAAAGTACCTTGAACATCTATGAAATACAAACTTTACCCTTTACCCTATCTCTATTTTTCTAAAAAATCTGTTTCTAAAGCTATTAAATCTTCAAAAGTTTCACGTTTTCGGATTACTCTGTCAACGCCACCCTCAACTGCAATCTCAGCACTTCTTCCGCG
>JAHJFL010000047.1 GCA_018824795.1 bacterium
AGAGCTGCAAAGATTGATGGAGAGCTAGTTTTAAATCCTGTACTTTCACAGTTAAATAACTCTACTCTAGATTTATATCTCTCAGGTACAAACAGTGAATTACTTATGATTGAGATGAGAAGTATCGGCGGGGCAGAAGTAGACGTAGTTGATGCCTATATTGATCCGATGTTTGATCCTACAATCGGTGGAAATATTATCTCTAAACATGTCTCAAATGCAATCAATGAAGATGAACTAATAGAGGTGTTTGCAAATACAGAGAAGCTACTTTTTGCAAGTAATGCACAGTATGAAGAAGCATTCGCTGCGTTTAAAAAAGAGACAGTTGCTATAGAATATAAAGCTCATGCTATTAATGAGGCTATGGTTTCATTCATAAAAGAAAATCATATGCAAGAGATTCATTCTGCTATGAATCATATGGCAAAGTCTGAGCGTTCAACGGCTCTAAGACAACTCAGAAAAAATATCATAGCAACGAAAACTGAGTGGGCAACTGTTGAAGAAGAAGTGGCTCTCAAAGATGCAATTGAGAAAGTTAAAAAAGAGCAGGTAAGAGGACAAATTCTTAATGACAGAGTTCGTGCAGACGGAAGAGCTTTGAATGAGATTAGACCAATAACTATAGACACAAATGTTCTTCCAAGTGCGCACTCTTCATGTCTCTTTACTCGCGGTCAAACGCAGGCTTTAGTCGTTCTTACAATGGGTGGGCCAAAAGATGCTCAAATGTTTGAAGGCTTGACAGACGATGCAACACAAAATGAGAATTTTATGGTTCACTACAACTTTCCAGGTTTTTCAGTAGGCGAGGCTTCTCCAATTATGGGAACAAAAAGACGTGAACTCGGTCATGGAAATCTTGCAAAACGCGCACTTGAGTCTACAGTAAACCTTGATGGTCAAACAGTGCGTTTGGTTTCTGAGATTTTAGAATCCAACGGTTCTTCTTCAATGGCAACAGTTTGTGGGGGCTATATGGCTCTTCGTGCGGCAGATATTGAAACTAGTGACACTATAGCCGGTATTGCTATGGGAATGGTAAGTGAAAATGGAAAATATGCAATTCTTTCAGACATTATGGGTCTTGAAGATCACGATGGAGATATGGACTTTAAAGTAACAGGTTCAAAAGAGGGCATTACTGCAATGCAGATGGACATTAAGCTTGGCGGAATCTCTCTAGATGTTCTAAAAGAAGCACTTTACCAAGCAAAAGAGGGAAGAGCACATATTATTGACATCATGCTTGAAGCGGAAAAAAATATTGAATTTAATGACGGCGTTTTACCAAGTGTAGACTTTTTTCATATTGATCCGGGCTTTATCGGTGAGATTATTGGTCAAGCCGGTAAAACTATTCGTGAAATCATAGAAAAATTTGAAGTAGCGATAGATATTGACAAAAAAGATGGAAAAGTTAAAATTACTGGTAAAAATAAATCTGGTGTTGCGGGTGCAAGAGGCCATATAGAAGGAATAGTAAGTGTTCCGAAACAGGCAAAAATTAAGTACGAAGTCGGTGACAAATATGAAGGTACAGTGAAAAAGATCGTTGATTTTGGCGCATTTATAGAACTTCCAGATGGAACTGACGGGCTCATTCATATTTCAAAAATTTCTGATGATAGAGTTGAGAAAGTTTCAGACGTGCTTAAAGAAGGTGAAAAAATTAGTGTTGAGATTTTAGAATTCAAAGGTAACAAGATTTCTTTGGGTCGTGCCTAATTTAAACTAAAATTTAGTAGTTATTGAATATACTTCGCCATCAATTTCTAGTAGGGAAATCTGAGCATTTATGTTTGGGTTGCTTCATTGCAAGATGAGGTTACGCTATCCGAAAGTTTTTGTAATAATTTCAGGAGATATACATGAAAAAAATTCTTTTCTTAATGCTTGCATTAACTGTTGCTGCATTCGCTAACGATGGTGATGTTGCAAACCAAACTCTTAAAGCTTACTCAATGATCGCTGCTGGTCTTGGTCTTGGTTTAGCTGCTTTAGGTGGAGCAATCGGTATGGGTCATACTGCTGCTGCAACAATCGCTGGAACTGCTCGTAACCCAGGTTTAGGTGCTAAACTTATGACTACAATGTTCATCGCTCTTGCAATGATCGAAGCTCAAGTTATTTATGCACTAGTAATTGCGTTAATCGCACTTTACGCAAACCCTTACTTAGGTTAATCACCAAAGTAAACCCCGCTGACCTCTTTGAGGTTAGCACCCCTTTACACCTTTTCTAATATATGCGACCGTGGTGGAACGGTAGACACGCTACCTTGAGGTGGTAGTGCCTTACGGGTGTGGGAGTTCAAATCTCCCCGGTCGCACCATCTTCTTCAATTTAAAATATAATCTTATTCTTATAATACACAATCTTAAAAAATATCACATTATTATCTCTTAATTTCACTCTATTAGAAAAATAGTACTATAATAAATCTTTCTTGTTTAATAATGAAATTTTATTAAATATTATATTTGTTTATTTTAAATCAGCAGGGGTTCTTTTTATGAGTTTTAGTGTTAAAAATCAAACACTTTTATTTATCTCTTTTATTTTTATAATGTTTTCTGGCATATTTTTAACTATTGTGTATGTGCAAAAAGAAAATAGATTAGTTCAACTTGAAGATGAGCATTATGAAAATATAAAATATATGCATAATAAATTGCTGCATAAAGAGATAGATTTTTACACAAATAGAATAATAGCAAACGTAAATTCTGCAGGCATAAAAGAAGCACTTCAAGATAAAGATAGAGAAAAACTTTATAGACTTTCTTTAGGAAGATTCAATACACTTAAAAACGAAAATTTAAATTTTGTAAGTATGAACTTTTATACAAAAGAGGGATATTCTCTTCTTAAAATGAATAATAAAAATTCTTATGGAGAAAACGCAGTAAAAACTTTTAGAATGCTTCAAGAACTTCAAACTACTAAAAAAGCACTGAGCGGATTTGAATTTTTTAATGAAAGTTTAGCATTTAGAATTATGTTACCTATTTTTCATAATAAAGAGTATATTGGTGCATTAGAGTTTACCATTGAACCTCAGTATATTTTAAATGAGATGGATAACTATTACAACATTGAGGGTGTCTTGTTGGTTAAAAGCAAGCTAGAGATGAAGACTAATCAAGATGAAGACAAATTTAATGTGTATAAACTTGCCTATAATATACTAGATAGCGCAAGACTCTTAAGTGAGATAAATAGTGAACGTAACTTTGAGACGATAAAAAAAATACGAGTTACTATAGATGAAGTCTATAGTATATATGCCTTTGACATTAAAGATATAGATTCAAAATTATTAGCGAAAATAGTTTTTGTACAAAACATTACAAAAGAGATAGAAAACTCTCAAAATGAAATGAAACACATTAGCCTTTTGTTAATATTGGCTTTGATAGTGACACTAATGTTTGTCAATTTTGGATTTAACAAAAGTATTAAGAATTTGGAAAACAACTATGGAGATATTAGTCAATATAAAAATCTTATTGATGAAAATCTCATGACACTTTCTACGGATTTATACGGGATTATTACAGAAGTAAGTGATGCGTTTTGTTTAATTAGTAAGTTTAGTAAAGATGAATTAGTCGGAATAAATATCAAATTGTTGCTGCATCAGGATATTTTACAGAGTGAATACAATCAGATTTTAAATGAATTAAAAGCGAGCGGTTCATGGCATGGAGAAATACAACAATTAAAACAAGATGGACATATTTTTTGGGTTTATGTGAACATTCAGCAAAAATTTAAAAATAATGCCATAATTGGGTACGATACCGTTATGCATGACATCACAGAAAAAAAGATGAATGAAGAGTTGATGATAACAGATGGACTGACACATGTTTATAATAGAAGATACTTCAATGAAATTCTTCCAAGGATAATGAACAGTGTAAAAAGAGATGGAGGCTATTTGAGTCTTGTTGTATTGGATATAGATCACTTTAAAGAGTATAACGATATGTATGGGCATATTCAGGGTGACCATGCTTTAGTTGAAGTTGCCAAAGCATTACACTCCTCTTTACACCGCCCAGATGATTACTGTTTTAGATTAGGCGGAGAAGAATTTGCTATCATATTTAAAAGTGCAAATAAAAAAGATGCAGAAAATTTTGTTAAAATAATTAGAGAAAATATTTTATCTTTAGATTTAAAACATGAAAAAAATTCTACATTTAAAATTGTTACAGCCTCTTTTGGAGTTGTAACATTAAGTGCTCTAGCATTAGGTGATTGGGAAGATATGTACAAGCAAGCGGACGATAAAATGTACGTTGCTAAAAATAACGGTAGAAATGCTATAGAGTTTTAAAGCGGATGAAGTCAGTTCTTTTTGTATGTCTTGGAAATATTTGCCGTTCACCGCTTGCGGAGGGTTATGCAAGAAAAGTAGTCTTAGAAAATAAGCTCGATATAGTCATAGACTCGGCCGGAACAGGTAAGTGGCATGTTGGAGAAGCACCATGTGAGAATTCAATTCGTGTGGGTTTGGCTCATGGCATAGATATTGCATATTTTAAAGCAAGACAGGTGAAAAAAGAGGATTTTAATAATTTTGATTTAATTGTTGCGTTAGATGAAAATAATTACAGGGATTTAAAAAAAAGTGGAGCTAAAAATCTTGTAAAACTTGGAGATTACGGGTATGAGGGTCAAGATGTTCCTGATCCCTATTTTTTTGATGGATTTGAAGGTTTTGAAGAAGTATATAAAATGATAGAGATTTGCGTCAACAAGCTTTTTGGTGTAAACTCTCAAACAAAGGATAAAGTATGAAAATAGCAAAGAATATTACAGAACTAATAGGAAATACACCGCTTGTTAGGCTTAATACCCCTTCAGAACTCACGGGTGCAAACATTTTAGGTAAGTGTGAATTTATGAATCCAACGAGTTCCGTCAAAGATAGAATAGGTTTAAATATGATTAGACGTGCTCAAGAAGCCGGAAAAATTACACAAGAAACTACAATAATAGAACCGACAAGCGGCAATACAGGAATAGCACTCGCAGCTAACTGTGCGGCACAAAATTTAAAACTAGTGTTGACTATGCCTGAATCTATGAGTATAGAAAGACGGAATTTACTTAAGGCGCTTGGTGCGACACTTGTACTAACACCGGCAGCACAAGGGATGAGCGGAGCTATAGCAAAAGCAGTGGAACTTCAAAAAGAAACGCCAAACAGCATTATTTTACAGCAGTTTGAAAATCCTTCTAACCCTGAAATACATATGCTAACAACTGCAAGAGAAATTTTAAGAGATACTGAGAATAACATAGATGCTTTTGTAGCAGCTGTCGGAACTGGCGGTACATTAACCGGAACTTCTCGTGTTTTAAGAGAGGAAGTGTCTCATATAGCTATTTTTGCTGTTGAACCGGAAGCTTCAGCTGTGTTATCTGGCCAAGGAGCTGGTCCACACATGATTCAAGGCATTGGTGCAGGTTTTGTACCAGCCATTTTAGATACTTCTGTATATAGTGAAGTTATAAAAGTAAGTAATGAAGATGCCATTAACACAGCAAAAATGTTAGCGAAAAAAGAGGGACTGCTTGTTGGAATTTCAGCCGGTGCAAATGTTTGGGCGACTATGCAAGTGGCTACAAGGGCGGAATTCCAGGGCAAGACATTGGTAACTATTTTATGCGACACGGGTGAGAGATATTTAAGTACAGCCCTTTTTAGTGAAGCATAAGTTTTTTGAGACTATTAAAGTACTTGATGGTCAGATTTTTCACCTAGAATACCATCAAAAACGCTACGAGAGTGTACTTGAGTCTTTGGGTATTGTGGAGTATAAAAATCTTTTAGAGCATTTAAATCCGCCAAAAAAAGGATTATTTCGATGTAAAATAATCTATGATGAAAATTCTTTTGATGTCTCTTATTATGAATATACAAAAAGGGATATAAAAAGCCTCAAACTTGTATATGATGATTCAATACAATATACATGCAAATCTACAGACAGAGAAAGTTTAGATGCTTTGTTTAAGTTACGAGAGAGCTGTGATGATGTACTTATAGTAAAAAATTCTTTGCTTACAGATACATCTATCGCCAATGTTGCGTTTTACAGAGATGGAAGTTGGTATACGCCAAAAAGAGCACTTTTAAAAGGGACGACAAGGGCAAGATTATTGCAAGAAAAAAAAATAGTAGAAGAAGATATATATGTAAAAGATTTAAAAAACTATACTGGTATAGCTCTTTTGAATGCAATGATAGAATTCGATATAATTACGCAAGAAAACGCAGGGGAAATTATTTGTTAGAAAATGTAATAGAGAATAAAAATTTTGCTTTAATGATGAAAAGACACATCGGGGAGCTAGTAGTCCATTTTTTTGAACAGGAACAAAATTTTGGTATTTTATGTAAGGTGGATGATGTACAATTTGAGCCTAGCCTGCCTGAGAGTATAAAATCTGAATTTCGTTCTTTAACACTCTTCTTTTTAGCTGGTTATACTTTTGAAACAGCTCGTATTGATGATGACTTTATTATCTTTGAAGCGGGTTTTGGTGCGGATAATTTTGGAAGTCTTGTGAGTGTTCCATTGCTTAGTATCATGCAGGTTATAGTAGATGAAACACCAGTATTGATTAATTTGGCAAGATACAAACATGAACTGGTTATGGAAAAAGAAGTTGATGAAAATGGAGTGAAAAACTCTATGGATGTATTTTTGTCTAATCCGGAAAATTCCAAATTTTTAAAAAAATAGATTAACTTTTGTCTCTCTTTACGAGAGACAAAATTACACTTTGCTAAGTGAAAGTAGATAGTTAACTACATTGTCGACAAAAGCATCGTGTTTTTTCTCTTTGCTGTATGCGATATAGAGTTTTCTTTCAATTTTATAGTTTTTAAGTCTTGCTTCGAAAAGTTTTCCAGAGTTTACTTCTGACTCAATAACGTGGCGTGACATAATTGAAACAAGAGGTCTTGCTGAGTTTTTATCTGCATGGGTGATGGTCTCTTTGATTGAAGTAGGACTACTTAAAACACCAATAACATTGAAGTTACTGCATTGAACACCCATCTCCTCAAAAACCTCAGAAGTTAATTTTCTTGTATGTGAGTTTTCATCACGACAGATCCAGTCAAACTCGAATAAGTCATCTGCGTTTAGGTGTTTTTTAAGTGGCTGATTTGAAAAAACAACAAGTTCATCTTCAACCCACTCTCTGTAAATTATGCCATCTCTAAAGACTGGTGATTCTATGAGAGCAATATCTATTTTTTTATCTTCAAGAGCATCTATCATGTCATTAGACAAACCTACAAGCATATAAACTTCATTGTCAATGCGTTTTTTAATCTCGCTGAGATAATTTGGAAGGATATAATTTCCGATTGAAAACGAGGCACCCATAACAAAAGTAAACTCTTTGTTGATAATTTTTAAAAGTTCTTTTTCACTGCTTGCAATGGCTTTATCAAGTCTGTTCGCTATTCTAAAGAGGTCCTCACCCTCTTTTGTAAGTAAAATCCCATTTTTCTTTCTTTCTACAATTCTTGTATCAAGATAGTCTTCAATATATTTTATTTGTTGTGTTACTGCCGGTTGCGATATACCTAGCTTTGCAGAAGCTTTAGAAAAACTTTTCTCTTTGACGACCATTAAAAATGTTTGCAATTTTGCAAAATCTCTCAACATAATAATTCCTATAAGTAATTTTGATAATAAAAGTATAACTCATAATTATAATTAATGCAATAGTTTTGTAATAATTTACCCCTTTTAGGTTATAATAAAAATACATTAGAAAAATATGAATGAAAACAGTGGTTGCAATGAAAAAAATATTTGATAAATTGAATGAATCTCAGGCCAAAGCAGTACGCCAGACGGAGGGTCCTGTTTTAATCCTAGCCGGTGCCGGAAGCGGTAAAACGACTACTATAGTTTCACGACTTGCTTATCTCATAGAAGAGGTGGGAATTCCTGCTTCAAATACGCTGACATTGACATTTACAAATAAAGCAGCCAAAGAGATGCGTGAACGTTCTCTTGCTATGATAGAAAAAAGTGCATATCCTCCACTCTTATGTACATTTCATAAATTCGGTCTTCTCTTTTTAAAGTTTAATATTCATCTTTTAGGGCGTGAAAATAACTTTGTGGTTATAGACAGTGATGATAAAAAAAGAATTATTAAAAAGATAAACGCAGAACTCCCTACACCGCTTGTTGCGAGTGAAATATCAAGATACAAAAACTCACTTCTTTCTCCTGATGATGCTTATAAGCAGGCAGAGCTTTACAATTACCAACAAATAGCAAAAGTATATGAAGAGTATGAAGCTTATTTGAATGAAAACAATTTGGTAGATTTTGACGATCTGATCGCACTTACTTACAAACTTCTCAAAGAAAATCCTGCTCTTGCAGAGCAAACCTCACTAAAATATCAATACATAATGGTAGATGAATATCAAGATACCAATGAGTTGCAACTCAAACTTGTGCAAATGCTTTGTTTAAAGCATAATAATCTTTGTGTCGTCGGAGATGATGATCAAAGCATTTATGGATGGCGTGGTGCTCACATCAGAAATATTATGGAGTTTGACAAAGACTTTGCAGGCACGTCTGTTTTTAAACTTGAAGAAAACTACCGTTCACGCGAACCTATTTTAAAGGTTGCAAATGCACTTATAGAGCATAACCGCTCACGTTTAGGGAAAACTCTCATCGCAACACGCGGAAACGGCGATGATGTTGCCATACTTAACTCAAGTGATGAAAACGAAGAGGCGAGAAAAATAGCTGCAAACATTAACAGACTTTTAAGCAGCGGCGTAAGTGCTAATGATATTGCAATCCTTTATCGTGTAAACGTTTTAAGCCGTTCCATAGAAGAGGGCTTAAACCGAGCGGGCGTTGCCTATAAACTAGTGGGCGGCCTGCGTTTCTATGACCGTTCTGAAGTAAAGGATTTAATCTCTTATTTGAGAGTTATTACAAACCATCATGATGATTTTTCTTTTAAACGCATAGTAAACAAGCCAAAACGCGGCCTTGGAAAAGCAAGTGTTGATAAACTAGAACTCGCTGCTCATGCAAATGGTACTTCAATGTATGAGTTTATAAAACATGTTTCATTAGAAGAACTGGAAAATATAGTTAGAAAGAAAAATGCGCAAACACTCAAAGAGTTTTTGCAAAGTATAGAAGATGCTGCGAGGGTAGCTTCTGAGTCAACCTATGATTTTATAGATATGCTTGAAGAGACTTTTGAGTTGAAAAAGATTTATGCAGGTTTGCAGGATGAGGCAGAGAGAATTCTCAATATGGATGAGTTCTACGGGCTTCTTCGTGATTTTGTGAAGAATTCACCTGATGCTAGCATAGATGAATTTTTAAATGAGCTCACGCTTCAAAGTGAACAGGACCAAGTTGAAGGTGAGAGCATCTATATGATGAGTATACATGCTTCAAAAGGTTTGGAATTTAATCATGTCTTCATTATTGGACTAGAAGAAGGATTTTTACCTTTGGTTGGTGATGGAAGTGATTTGGAAGAGGAGCGCCGTTTAGGGTATGTCTCTTTTACAAGAGCTAAAGATACGCTCACACTTTCTCATGTTGACAGCAGATTCTATAAGGGAAGAAGAAGTGAACTTCAAAAAAGCCGCTTTTTCAATGAAGCTGGGCTTTGTGCAGGTTCTCTTATAGTAGAAAAAAACACTGCGTTTAAAAAAGGTGACCTGGTTCGCCATAAAATCTTTGGAACGGGCAGAGTTACCGGCATAGGTAAATCCGGACGTGAATTCAAACTCAAAATAAACTTCGCAGGGAATACGCGAGACATATTGGCATCTTTCGTAGAGAGACTATGAATCGTCTGTTCGTCGCATACAAGCCTTCTGGCATAGGCTCTAATCTTTTTTTAAGCCGCCTCAAACGTAAGTACAACAATAAAAAAGCCGGTTTTTCTGGAACACTTGACCCTTTTGCCAAAGGTGTTTTAATTATTGGTATGGGCTCACATACAAAATTATTTCGTTTTTTAAACAAAACGCCAAAGAAATACAGAGCAACTTTGTGGTTGGGTGCTAAAAGTGACTCACTGGATATAGAAATGATAGAGAAAGTAGAGATACTTGATGAGTTACCGTATGATGAGGTTTTGAGAGCAGTCAAATCACTTGAAGGTGAACTCGAATATGAACCGCCAATTTTTTCTGCAAAACAGATTAATGGGCAGCGCGCTTATGATTTGGCTCGTGCAGGCAAAGAAGTGGTACTTAACAAAATAAACTCCACAATTTATGAAACGCAACTCCTTCACTATTGTCATCCTTTTGTAACTTTTGAAGCGACGGTCTCAGAGGGGACGTACATACGTTCTCTTGGTAAGATGATAGCAACAAAGCTTGGACTATCAAACGGAAGCCTGAGTGCTTTGGAGAGGCTCAATGAAGGACAGTTTCATTATGATGGCGAAAAAGTTTTAGATATTAAAAAGTCTCTCAATATGCCGCTCAATAAATATCTTGGTGATTTTGAAAATCTGAAATATGGAAGAGTTCTTGCTTTGGAAGATTTAGAGAATCAAAGTGATGGCCATTATTGGCTAGACAATGGTGATAACATTTCAATTATTAAAATAGAAAATGAAGCCGTTACATATGAACTAGGTAGGATTTATGTTAGTACTTGCTAGAAAATTGGATGAATCCATAGTTATCGGGGATGATATAATCATTAAAGTTATATCAATTGACAAAGGCGTGGTAAAGCTTGGAATAGAAGCACCATCAAGTGTATCAATCATGAGAAGTGAGCTTTTACAAGATGTAAAAGATGCGAATATTGCATCTTCAAAAGAAGTGAATATTGAAGATTTAACTCTTTTGAGTAAGATACTAAAAAAATAAGAGAAAGTATATGAAGATTTACAGGGCATATGCAAAAGTAAATATTTTTTTAAAGATAACAGGTATGAGAGGCGAGTATCATGAGATACTTTCAAGATTTATGCGTGTACAAAAACTGTATGATGAGCTCTCTTTTGTACCAAAGGGAAGTGAAAAATTTGAAATTACCGGTGACTTCTCATGTACAACAGAGCAAAATACAATCTATAAAGCATATGAGGCGCTTCAGTCTATAGTAAAATCAGAGTCTCTTGAAAAACTGATGCGTACACACAGGGTTGATGTCAAAAAAAATATACCTGCGTTTGCAGGACTTGGCGGTGGCAGCAGTGATGCTGCGACTTATCTCAAAATGTGTAATGAAGTCCTCCATTTGGGTTTGAGTTTAAATGAACTTGCACGTATTGGTCTTAAAGTTGGGGCAGATGTTCCGTTTTTTATTTACGGGTATGATAGTGCGAATGTGAGTGGCATCGGAGAAATTGTGGAAGAGTTCGAGGAGGATTTACTTGAAATTGAAACTTTTACTCCAAAAATAGAGATAAGTACTCCTAGAGTTTACAAATCTTACAGAGAAAATTTTTATGCACCAATTACAATTGATAAAATCAAAGAATTTACAAGCGCAAAGTCTGCAGATATTTTAAAAAATCTCTCGGCATCTGAGGCAAATGATTTGTTCCAGCCTGCTTTGTTGGAGTATAAAGAACTAAAAAACCATTATCAGTATGAGTGGCATTTTAGCGGAAGTGGAAGTAGTTTTTTTAAAGTGAAGGAAGAGAATAATGGGTGAAACAATTGCAAAAAATAAAAAAGCCTATTTTGATTATTTTTTAGAAGAGAAATTTGAAGCCGGTTTGGTTTTAAAAGGAAGTGAAGTTAAGGCGATCCGTGCACATAAAGTAAATCTCAAAGACAGTTTTATACGTTTTGTGGGCAATGAAGCGTTTTTATTTAATGCACACATAGGAAGACTTGAAACTACACATCATTTTTACACACATGAAGAGCGAGGAAGCAGAAAGCTTTTGCTTCATAAAAAACAGATAGAAAAGATGCTCAAAGCTGTCAATAGAGACGGCTACACTGTTGTGCCATTGCAGCTTTATTTTAATGACAGAAATATCATTAAAATCCAGATTGCCATAGCAAAAGGGAAACAGCTACATGATAAACGCCAAGATCTCAAAGAAAAAGATATGAAACGTGATATCGAGCGTTCAATGAAGGGGGAGTAATGAAATTTATTGTCTTATTTGTCTTTCTGGCACATGGATTACTGGCTTTAGAATATGATATGACGGATACATCTGTAGCGAATGGAAAAACGGCAGTTATTACCTTTGCAAAAGAAAAAGGTGTGAGCTACGA
>JAHJFL010000048.1 GCA_018824795.1 bacterium
AATGCCCATGACAAAGTTGAGAATATAGTCATTGACTATAATGGCAGAGATCCTGAGCGTTTTTATCATAAGGCACAACTTTTGCTTCGCGAAGAAGGATACATAAACTTTACGGCATATAAAACAAAAACTGAAGGTCATCTTCATCTTTATATCCATAAAGGGCATACAACGCTTCAGGAGGCTATACAGCTTGGTAAAATGATTTCAATGAAGTTGGCAAGTAAGCAACCTATGCAGTGGAGAATGTTTCCAAACGCAGATATGCCGGACGAATACAATATTCTCACTCTGCCATATGAGGTTTATGCAAAAGAGCGTGGTGCTTCTTGGTCGAAGCATATGTAATTTTAGGTATTATTTAAACTTAAGAACAAAAAGGTTATAAAATGCAAGAAAAAAACGAACTAAACGACATCATATTAAATAAGAATAGCTCAGGAAATGGCAATAAAAAAATTGTTTTAGCTGTTGCCACTCTTGGAATTATTTTAATTATAGTTGTTATGCTTATGAATAGCATCACCTCAAGCGGAACAGATAATCTTCCACAAGCTGTCTTACCACCAGAACCAACAGCACAAGCTTCAAATGAAACTGCTCAAGAACCTCTTTTTGAAGAAGTTCCGGTAGTTCAAGAAAGTGCTCAAGGTAATGACAACTTAGACAATATAGCTCAAAAGCTAAAACAAGAGAGTCAAGAAGAGAAAGCGACTCCTGCAACTAAAATGCAAGCAGAAGAACCTGAACCGGCAATGGCAGAAAAAGCAGAGCCTGTCAAAGCACCTGTTGTATCCAAAAAAGAGACAGCACAAACAACAACAAGAGCAAAAACAAGTACGGGTGGTTCTCACTACATTCAAGTTGGCTCTTTCTCGAGATATGAGCCAAACAAAACATTCCTAAAATCTATTACAGATAAAGGATATAAATATGAGTTCCGTGAAGTTAAAATAAATTCACAAACTGTAAATAAAGTTTTAGTTGGACCTTTTTCAGATGAGAATGAAGCAAGAGATGCTTTAAAAGTTATTCGCAAAAGCGTTGAATCTGGTGCTTTTATAACAAAAATATAAATCTTATCTTCCCCTTTTAAATCCTAAGGGGAAGAATATCCCTTAAAAAGGCCAACCTTGATACACTCCAAACAATTTATTCTTGACCAGTTTGCTCCTATAGCAGTCTATGCAAAACTCAAAAAAATGTTTAAAGATGAAGTTTCTTATCTTTTTGAAAGTGCCGGACAATCTGAGGGAAACTACAGTTTCATCTGTATTGGTGCGAGAGAAAGACTTCAATTCATTGACAATAAAACAATCTATACAGATGCCAATGGAGTAAAAAACACAAAAGAGGAAAACCCTTTTGTATTTTTGAAAAATTACTATAAAAACATCAATACAAACTCTTACAAAGAGGCTACAAAAAAACTCAATGTCGGCTATGTTGATGGTTTTATTGGCTACATCGGTTATGACATGGTAAAGGTTTTTGAGCCGAAACTTCACTCAACAATGGACAATCTTATTGATGAACTGCACACACCTGACTTAGACCTGATTTTGCCGAAAATGATACTTGTCTATTCCCATAAAAATCATCAAATCTCTTTAATTTCTATGCTTGATGAATTTAACGATAAATTCGACTCAATTGAGCAAGAACTCAAAAACAGCTACGAATACGTTCATATGAAACATAATATTGGTTCAGATAAAGGAAGTTTCGCACACTCTAAAGAGAAGTTTTTTGAGATGATTGACAAGTCTAAAGAGATGATTCGAAGCGGTGATGTTTTTCAAATCCTTATGACAAACCGTTTTACAAGAAACATCAAAGTGGATCCTTTTAGCTTTTACAGAATTCTGAGAACTAAAAATCCATCTCCTTATATGTTTTTAATGGAATACGAAGAATTCAATATTGTAGGCAGTTCACCGGAAGTTATGGTGAGACTCAGCGAAGGAGAACTTCTTCTTCGCCCTATTGCGGGAACTCGTAAACGCGGTGATACAAAAGAGAGAGACAGAGAACTTGAACTCGAACTCTTGGCAGACCCAAAAGAGCTTGCAGAGCACCTTATGCTTATTGACTTAGGTCGTAATGATATTGGCCGTGTTGCAAAAACAGGAACTGTAAAAGTAGAAGATATGATGCACATTGAGCGTTTCTCTCATGTTATGCACATCGTCTCAGACGTTACGGCAAAACTTGCTGATGACAAAGATATGTTTGACCTTTTCATGGCAACATTTACAGCAGGAACAATGACCGGAGCACCAAAAATTCGTGCTATGGAGCTGATAGCTGAGTATGAGGGTATTAAACGCGGCTTTTATAGTGGAAGTATAGGCTACTTTGGTTTTGATGGTAATATGGACAGCGCTATTACAATTAGAACTGCAATGGTTAAAGAAAATAAAGTTGTACTTCAAGCAGGTGCAGGAATTGTTGCAGACAGCCAAAAAGAGTTAGAGTACCTTGAAGTTGAAAACAAACTTGGTGCCCTCATTCACTCTCTTGAAGATTTAGACGAAAAATAATGAAACTTTTCGCAATCTTTGGAGATCCCGTAGCACATTCACGTTCTCCCCTTATGCACAACTGCGTTTTTAAAAACGCAGCTATTGACGCCTGCTACACAAGAGTCCATCTCACAGATGGCTCAAAACTTCGAGAAACTTTTTTTGCACTAGGGCTTAGCGGAGCGAACATTACCGTTCCTCACAAAGAGGCTGCGTTTAATGCTTGTGATGAGATACGAGGCTTTGCAAATAAAGTTGGAGTAGTCAATACAATCGTCAATGAAAATGGCCGTCTTATAGGTTATAACACAGATGCAGACGGATTTATGTTCTCTATAGAAGAGTTCAAAAATGTGAAAAAAGTACTCATCATTGGTGCCGG
>JAHJFL010000049.1 GCA_018824795.1 bacterium
GGACAAACAAGATTTTCTCTCTCGTACTGACGTAAAGTCTGTGGATGTATATCTAAAATCTTCGCAACTATGCTTATAAGGTAAACCGGTTCGTCATATAAATGATGAATACTCATATTTTCTCCTTCTACTCTTTGGGTAGTTTTTCTTTCATCAGTTCAACCAAATCTTCATCAAGAGAATCGACATCCGGTAACACGATATTAGCTCTAAGATACAAGTCTCCGCGAACTTTTGTTTTTCTGTCCATAGCGCCCATCTCTTTTACACGAAATCTTTGTCCGTTTTTCGTGTTTTGAGGAATCTTGAGTTTTATCTCTTTATCTAGAGTTTGAATAGCTATTTTCTCTCCAAAAAGAGCAGCATAAAGAGGTACATCAAAGTTTTTAACCAAGTCATTTTCTTCTCTTTCATACTCCGAACTTGAAGCAACATTTATTTTCAAGAACAAATCTCCGGCACGTCCGCCTTGAGCGTGACCTTTGCCTTTTACACGCATTTTTTCACCGTTTTTTACGCCGGCCGGAATCTTAATGTCAAAACGCTCTCCGTTTACTGAAACAGAGTGTGAGCCCCCAAGAATGGAGACTATAAAAGGAATAGTGACACTGCTTTCAATATCAAGGTTTGGCTCTTGATGGCTAAATCCACCGCCGCCAAAACCTCCGCCTCCGAAGCCGCCACCGCCGAAGCCCCCGCCTCCGCCTGAGAACATGCTTCTAAGGATTTCATCCAAATCCGCACTTCCGCCGCCGCCATGTGAACGAGAGAAGTCATGGAAGTTTTGTCCGCCAAACATTCCATCCCCTGCTCTATCGTACTGAGCTTTTTTCTCTTTATCACTGAGTATTTCATACGCTGCGTTTATCTCTTTAAATTTATCTTCCGCACCTGCTTCTTTGTTAATGTCTGGATGATACTGACGGGCAAGCTTTCTGTAGGCTTTTTTTATCTCCGCTTCTGTTGCGTTTTCTGATATTTCTAATGTTTTATAGAGTGATTTACTCATAATGTTTTCCTAAATAGTATTTAAATTGTTTAAGCAGGATTATATCACAAGAGTTGAGTCTATGTCAATCAAGGTGGTGTGTCTAAAAGTTTATGGCATCCACACGCTCATTCTCGAATTTACATCCTGTAAATTCTCCGAGGCTAAAAACCGAATAATCATCGTGATTATTCTTTTGGTTTTTAGAACCGCGCGTGAATACCAAAAACTTCTTCTAATTTTTAGCGGGAAAAGACGAGCGAAGCAAGGTCGTAAAACGCAACAAGTTGGTAACTAAAATCAAAAGAGTAAACGTAGCAAAGTCAAAAGTTACAGACTAAAATCAAAAAAGTGATGCAGTTGCAAGGCGCATAGCGAGGAAGGGTACTTATGTACCTGACGAACGTAGCAACGCGGCAAATGCGTTGCTATTTTGATTTTAGTGTAGGAAGTGGCGGACTTCTGAGAAGTATAGACTCATGCCAAATTCATTCGCCGCATCTATAATCTCTTCATCTCTGATACTTCCACCAGGCTCAATCACACTTTTTACACCAGCTGCAGCAGCCGCGTCAATTGAGTCACGGAATGGGAAAAATGCTTCAGATGCTAAAGCCGCACCAGTTACATCAAGTCCCATATCTTTTGCTTTTTTAAGAGCACATTGGCTTGCGTCAACACGGCTTGTCATACCCATACCAACAGCGACCATTGCAGAATTTTTCACATAAACAACACAGTTCGATTTTGTCAAAGAAGCAACTTTGTATGCTATCTCCATATCTTTCATCTCTTGCTCAGTTGCTTTATTCTTAGTCATAAGTTTTGCATTTTTCACTTCGTCTTCGCCAACTTTATCAGCGTCTTGGAAAACAAATCCGCCGTCTATGTGTTTGAAGTCTTTTGCATCATTTGCTAAAATAAGTTTATCTGAACCCATTTCAAAAAGTTTAATGCGTTTTTTACTTGCGAAAACTTCCTGAGCCTCTTCAGTAATACGTCCGGCAATAACAACTTCCAAGAAAATTTCATTCATTTTTTCAGCAAGCTCTTTTGTCACAACACCGTTTACTGCTACAACACCGCCAAACGCAGAGACAGGATCACATTTAAGAGCTTCAATGTACGCCTCTAAAAGAGTCCCTTTAATTGCAAAACCACATGGATTACCGTGTTTTGTAATACACACTGCATTTTCATCTCCAAACGCAGAAGCAATTTTCACAGCACCGCTCAGGTCATTCAAGTTGTTAAAACTTGCTTCGCCTTTAAGTGTTTTAAAGTTGTTTGAATAATGTTTGTCAAACTCATACAAAGCACCTTTTTGGTGAGGGTTTTCACCATAACGCGTGTCCATAACTTTGTTTCCGACGACAAATTGTTTTGCTCCAAAACCACCGTTAAAACGGCTGTTCATGTAGTTTGCAATCATGGAGTCATACGCTGCTGTATGCTCATACGCTTTTATCATAAGACCCAAACGGAAATCTCTTGTATTTTTTTCATTTTCAATTGCGTCAATGACCACAGCGTAGTCACTTACGTCTGTAACAATCATAACGCTGTCAAAGTTTTTTGCAGCAGAGCGAACCATTGCCGGTCCACCGATGTCGATGTTCTCAATAATGTCATCAAAGTCATCTGTCTTTTCAATTGTCTCTTTAAATGGGTAAAGATTTACACACACCAAATCTATCGCTTCAACGCCAAGTTCTTTCGCTTGGTCGAGGTGTGACTGCTTGTCACGACGGTGTAAAATCCCGCCATGAACATAAGGATTCAGCGTTTTAACGCGACCTTCAAAACATTCAGGAAACTTTGTAACTTCATCTATTTCAATTGCAGCTACACCGCTCTCTTTTAACATTTTGAATGTTCCGCCAGTAGAGATAATCTCAAACCCGTTACTTACAAGTGATTTACAAAAATCCACTACACCGCTTTTATCGCTAACACTTACTAATGCTCTTTTTACCAAAATGTCTCCTTTTTATCAAGCAAAGCTTCAGAAAAATTCCTCTCACTGAAGCTTTGCCACTCGGCAAGAATTAAACTATCTAAAATTGCGTGATTTTATCTAATTTGAGTTTAGATGATGGTAAACTACAAAAAATTAACAAGAGAAAAAAATGAAAAATATTGCAATTTTGTGCTCTGGCGGAGATGATATGCCAAGAAAAGGTGAGCTGCCTCACGTTTTCTTGGATAACATTGCATCAATAAAAACCATCGTAGACAGAGGAGAAAATTAAGATGAATAACATCGCAATTTTGTGCTCTGGCGGAGATGTTTCCGGTATGAATCCGGCCATTAAACATTTTGTGGAGTACTCCATTCAAAAAGGTTTAACTCCTTATTTTGTTTATGACGGTTACGAGGGCTTAATAGATAACAGAATTCAAAAAGCCACTTATGAAGACGTTGCAGGAATTATTACCCGTGGCGGCACAAAAATAGGAAGTGCTCGAAGTAAAAGATTTATGCAGCCAGAGTACAGAAAAATTGCCAAAGAAAATCTCGATACACACAACATAGATATGCTTGTAGTTCTCGGTGGCGACGGCTCATTTCGAGGACTTGATGCTTTTTACAAAGAGCAAGGCGTAAAATTTTGCGGTATTCCTTCAACCATTGACAACGACATTCATGGGACTGACTACTGCCTTGGAGTTGACACAGCGCTCAATATCATTAAAACTTCTATAGATGCCATTCGTGACACTGCTTCATCTTTTAAACGCGCGCTTGTCATAGAGACTATGGGACGTGATTGCGGTTATCTCGCTCTTATTTCAGCGCTCACATCAGGAGCAGAGCTTTGTCTTATTCCTGAGCGTAAATACAATTTACATGATTTCGAAGAGAACTTCAAAACGCAGATAAAAAACGGAAGAAGATACTTCATCGCTGTAGTTTCAGAAGGAATTGAGCAAAGTGCAAATGAAATTGCGACTTGGTTTGAAGAGAAAATCGGCATAGAAGCTAGAGCTACCGTTTTAGGGCACGTTCAGCGCGGTGGGAATCCAAGCATTTACGACAGACTCATGGCGTACAAATTTGTCTCTTTTGCCATAGACGGTCTGCTTGATGGGCACCATGAGAGTGTCGCCTGCTATACAAAAAGCCACTTTAAATACAAAAGTATTTTTGAAGTCACGGGCACACCGCACAAACTTGACAAAGAACTTTTAGCACTCTTAAAGAATATGGATGTATAAACTTAACTTCTATGTCCCAAAAGATGCCAAAGAAGCTACGAAGCAGGCTTTATTTGATATTGGTGCGGGAATGTTTGACAACTACGAACAGTGTTCTTGGGAAACGCTTGGTATGGGACAATTCAAACCCATAAACGCAGCTAATCCGCATATTGGAGAAGTAGACAAACTGGAAGTTTTAGAAGAGTATAAAGTAGAGCTTATCTGTAAAGATGAGCTCATTAAACTCGCCGTACAAACGTTAAAAGAAGCTCACCCCTACGAAGAAGTGGCTTATGAAGTTTTTAAAATGGAAGAGTTTTAGAAAAATAGATAGGCACTTAAAAACCTGCTTGTATCCACTTTGAAATCATTTCAAGTTCTTCTCTATCAAGACTGTGATCTTTCTCATAAGCTTTAAATTCTACTGCGAAACCTCCATCTTGAAGCGTTTGAACTTGGGTTTTAGAGTTCTCAAATAGAAGAACATTGTCGCATGTTCCATGTGTGCAGAGCCATCTTGCGTTTTTTACTTCCTCGTTCATCTCAAGCAAAAGTTTTTGCTCATCATAAATATAACCACTGACTGCGATGTAACCAGCGAGCACTTTATGGTATCTTGAACCAAACTCAAAAGTCAAAAGTGAGCCTTGCGAAAAACCAAATAAAAAACTCTCATACGCATTAAAGTCACTCTCAAAAAGTGTGTCTAAAACTTCTGTGAGTAGTTTACTTGAATAGACTATTCCAGGGAGTTGATTTGGGGGCAGCTGATACCATGAGAATCCCGTATGGTATTCAAAAGGAGCATCTAAAAGAAGATAGTTCATACTTTCAATATTTAAAAACGCAGGTAATCCAGTAAATCCCTCAGAAGAGTCTCCTCGTCCATGTAAGACAATCATCAGCCTTTTTGAAGGCGTCTTTGATGGTATAAAAATGTTTTCAAGGGCTAAATTATTCATACGTAATTATACCAAACGCAGCCAAGAGTTTAACTACTTGCTATAATTAGCTTATGAAAAAATACTTATTATTTGACAATGACGGCGTATTGGTAGAAACTGAGAAATGGTATCATCGAGCGAATGTAGAAGTTTTAGAACTCTTGGGTCTCAAAATCAGCGAAGAGCGCTATAAAGAGATTATGATTAAAGGGCAAAGTGCCCTGTTACTTGCCAAAGAGCATGGCTACGACCATGATACTATTGAAGCTTACCGTGATAAACGCAATGAACTGTATCAACACTACATTCGTACAGAAAATATAGAGATAGCCGGTGTTTCAGAGATTATTGCTGAATTAAAAGAGCACTATAAAATGGGCATAGTTACTTCAGCAAGACGTGAAGATTTTGAGCTTATTCACTCAAAAGGCAACATAACCAAGCATATGAATTTTGTTTTATGTTCCAAAGAGTACAAACGCTCGAAGCCTCATGGAGACCCTTATCTCGAAGGTTTGGCGCGTTTTGGCGGAGAGAAAAATGAAGCTCTTATAGTTGAAGATTCCGGTCGTGGGCTTGCTTCTGCTTTAGATGCAAAGATTGATTGTGCCATAGTTTACAATGAATTTACGGTTTCACATGACTTTGCAGGGGCGACGCATCGAATTGACAATCTTGGGGAATTAAAAAGATTGTTGGAAGAAATTAACAGTTGATTTTTTTGCAGAAAAGAATAAAAAGAGGTTTTAGAAACTAGATTGCCGCGCTTCGCTCGCAATGACAAAACAAAGTGGCTTTAGAAACTAGATTGCCGCGCTTCGCTCGCAATGACAACACCTAGTCACTGCGAGACTTCGAAGAAGTCGTGGCAGTCTATCATGTATAAATAGATTGCTTCGTTCTTCGCAATGACAAAACGCACTCTTAGAGTGCTATTCTAAAGGGAATGAAAAAGATACCTTTCTAGATATCTCTCTCAATAACTCTCTGGAATGTGTTGAAGTAGTTGTCTTGTAACTGCTCCATACTCATGCTGATGTCATTTACTCTAATTGTAGCTCCACCGATTGTTCCGATTTGCTCACATGCCAAGTCACCAAGCATCGCCTCAAACGCAGCGCAGTTTTCAGCTTTTACTTCGATAATAGCGCGGCTCATACTCTCTGCAAAAATGTCTCTCTCATCAACCACTTTCATTGCAACATCACAGCCAAGGCCTGAAGTCGCTGCCATTTTTGCTAAAGCAATAGCAACACCGCCGCTACTTGCATCTTTAGCACATTCTAGCAAGTTTTTCTTGTTCGCTTCAATAACTAAGTCCCAAAGAGCAAGCTCATTTTTGTAGTTAATTACTGGAAGTGTTCCCGCAACTGTATGACAAATCTCTTTCATATACAAAGAACCGCCAAACTCAGATTTTGACTCACCTACCAGGTAAAGTACATTTCCTTCAGCTTGAAAGCTAGACATTAAAACATTGTTTTGGTCATCGTTTACACCAACCGTTGCAATAGAAGGCGTTGGAAAAACAGAAACGCCGTTTGTCTCATTGTAAAGTGAAACATTTCCGCCAATTACTGGAGTTGTAAGCTCAGCACAAGCCTCTTTAATACCTAAACAGCTTTGACCAAACTGCCACATAACTTCTGGGTTTTCAGGGTTACCGAAGTTCAGACAGTCTGTAATTGCAAGAGGACGAGCGCCACTCATTGCAACATTTCTTCCTGACTCAATTACAGCCGCAGCACCACCGCCCATTGGGTCAATGTAGCAGTAACGAACATTACAGTCAGCACTCATTGCAAGCGCTTTTCCGTTCTCTTTAATGCGGATTACAGAAGCGTCAAGCATCCCGCCTTTTTTGATTGTGTTTGTCTGAACCATAGAGTCATACTGCGTGTATATCCACGCTTTATCAACAACTTCCATAGATTTTGTTAATGTCTCAAACGCAGTCTGGTTAGAAACTTTGTCAAAATCATTGATAGTGACATTTGCAATTTCGTCTAAGTATTTTGGTCTTGTCATTGGACGGTTAAGCTCAGGTGCCTCTTCACTTACAGGGTTAACCGGAACCTCAGCAACTTTGTCACCATGCCAGAAAAGTTCCATATTACCCGTTGCAGTTACTTCACCGATAACCGCAGCATCTAAGTCCCATTTTTCAAAAATGTCAATAATTGCTTGCTCTGAACCTTTCTTAGCACATAAAAGCATACGCTCTTGAGACTCAGAGAGCATAAAATCGTAAGGAGTCATATTCTCTTCACGAGCAGGAACTTTGTCAAGGTGCATAATCATTCCCGAACCTGAACGTCCGGCCATCTCAAAAGAAGAAGATGTAAGACCTGCTGCACCCATATCTTGAATACCGACAACATAATCAGTTTTGAAAAGTTCTAAACACGCTTCAAGTAGAAGTTTTTCAGTAAATGGGTCACCAACTTGAACAGTCGGACGAAGAGATTTTGACTCTTCTGTAAAGCTGTCAGATGACATTACAGCTCCGCCAAGACCATCACGGCCTGTTTTTGCACCCACGTACATTACAGGATTACCGATACCATCAGCACGTCCGTAGAAAATTTCATCTGATTTTGCAAGACCTAAAGTGAATGCGTTTACAAGGATATTTCCGTTGTAACACTCATCAAAACTTGTCTCACCACCGATAGTAGGAACACCCATACAGTTTCCATAACCACCGATTCCAGCAACAACACCACGTACCAAATAACGTTGGTGTGCAGAAATTTTGTCATCATTAAGTACATTTCCAAAACGCAGTGCGTTTAGGTTAGCGATTGGACGCGCGCCCATTGTAAATACGTCACGCATAATCCCGCCAACACCTGTTGCAGCACCTTGGTACGGCTCAATAAATGAAGGGTGATTGTGTGATTCCATTTTAAATACAGCCGCATAACCGCCGCCAATGTCAATAACACCTGCGTTTTCACCTGGACCTTGAATAACCCACGGAGCTTTAGTTGGAAAACCTTTTAAGTGTACTTTTGAAGATTTATAAGAACAGTGCTCACTCCACATAGCTGAAAAAATACCTAACTCTACTAAATTAGGCTCACGACCTAAAATCTGTTTGATATGCGTGTAATCATCTTGAGATAATTTATGA
>JAHJFL010000050.1 GCA_018824795.1 bacterium
AAAAAGTAGTAAATCATAGCAACAATAGGCACTGTAAAACCAAACGCAACTGCGTTATGACCATACCACCATTGAACTAGTGCATCATTAGTACCTGCATACATAGAAACTGAATGCATCCATGAACCACCAACTGCTGAACCATCCGGTGCAGTAGCTAACATAGTTGGAATTTCCATATTGTTAAATAGATAAAGCATAGCTATACCTAAGAAAGTAGCAATGTAATACCAAACAGAAATGTACAGTGATTTCTCACGGCGAATACCGATAAGACCAAAAAGACTGATACCAAAAAGTACCCAAACAACAACAATAGCAATATCTATTGGCCATTCGAATTCAGCATACTCTTTTGATGTAGTAATACCTAAAAATAGTGAAGCAACAACCGCTACAACACCAACTAAGTATAACCAGAAGTGTAATTTACCAATAAACATCAAAAAGCCTGATTCAGCCATTGACACCTTTAGTACACGTTGACCAACATAATACCAAGTAGCAAAAATACCACTTAAAGTAAACCCGAAAATAACCGCATCAGTGTGCAGTGGACGAAGACGACTAAAGTTAGTATATTCAGCCAAACCACTTCCTAAGATTGTATTAACCTCTGGAAATGCAAGTTGAAATGCTAAGATTACACCGATGAGCATACCAACAATTCCTAATAAAATTGTCGTAAGCATGAACATCTTTGCAACCGTGTAGTCGTACTCTAATGGACGATTCTCCATATATAGCCTCCTTAAAGATTCAAAGCAATTATATTTAATAAAGATTTACTTATTAAACTAATTAACGTCACATAATATCAATTGAAATGTTTAAATAATCTTAATTTTGAATTAATATTGAAGATTTATTAGCTTTTTGTTTACTTTTGGAATTTTATTTTAATTTAAGGTGAGAAAAATGTAAGGTGATGTAAAAAGTAGTGTTTAATGCACTACTTTTTAGCGTTTGATGAGCGAAAGAAATTCATTAAAAATGTATCTGCTCTCTTTTGGTCCAGGGCTAGATTCCGGGTGATGCTGCACAGAAAAAATAGGTGCATTTTTGTATCTCAATCCCTCGATAGTATTGTCAAAAAGATTTACATGTGTTACATCCGCAATCTCAACAATATTTTCAGGAACATTATAATTATGATTTTGTGCGGTAATTTCCACTAAACCTGTTTTGAGATTTTTTACCGGATGATTTCCACCATGGTGACCAAATTTAAGTTTAAAAGTGTCATAACCATGAGAAATAGAAAGAAGTTGATGCCCCAAACATATTCCAAACATAGGAATTTTTGCGGCAATTAACTTTTTAATTTGCTCCTGCTCTTTTTTAAGCACAAGTGGATCACCTGGGCCATTTGAAAGGAAAACGCCATCTATTTCTTTAGCGTTATATTTATTTATTAAATCATCTGCCAAAAAGCTGTTAGGCAATACTTCAACTGCAATATTCGCATGTACCAGTTCGTTTAATATATTTCTTTTTACACCAAAGTCAATAACAGCAACTCTTGCTTCTGGTTTTGGCGCATCTTCATATTTAAACTCTCTATCCGCATAAGTACTGCTTGTGTGTAAATAAGACTCTTGTGTACTTACCTGTTCTATATAATTTACATCTTCAATTCTAGGTGAAGATTCTAAAATCTTTTTCAGCTCAGCTTTTTCACTGATTGTACTTGATGCTACCATCATCATAGCACCTTCACTACGAATCATTTTTGTTAAAAATCTTGTATCAATATTACAAATACCCATAATATTATGTTTTTCTAGAAAGTCACTTAGTGAAGCTTCTGCTCTGAAGTTTGAGTATCTGCCTTGATATTTTCTAACAAGCATCCCTTTTGCATGAGCTTTTTTGCTTTCCATATCTTCGTCATTAACACCGACATTCCCAATTTCCGGCATAGTGAAGGTTACAAATTGTCCAGCATATGAGGGATCAGACATTATCTCTTGATAACCGCTCATAGAAGTGTTAAAAACTATCTCTCCAACACTTGTCCCTTCAGCACCGAAACTATTAGCTTCTAAATATGTTCCATTCTCAAGATATATCCAAGCTTTCTTCATTTGCATTACTCCATACCCCTTTTCATAAGTTCTTCTCTATATAATTTTTCATGTAAAATATCAAATTCATCTGTTCCGGGAATGTATCTTTTTTTGTAAGATCTTATTTTGTCCATTACTGCATCTTCTACTTCAGAAGCCTCAGCAATAAATGATGTTATTGAATTATAGATGATGTTTTTAATTCTGTTTTCAGTTACTTCAAAATGAATCAAATCTTCTTCGTAAAGTTCATCAAGAATTTTATGAGAAAGATCAGAATATCTTTCTTCATAATTTAAAATTATGCCGTACTCTGGAGCTAATTTTTTCTTTATCATATAAAATAGTTGTCTCTCATCAGCGAGCATAAATTCTATCTCTTCTTCATTAGCTTCACAAATTTCTCTTGCTTTTTCTTCTAAAGCTTCTTCTCTTTTTACATTGGTTGTTAATATCTTTTGAGCTTCTTGAGATACAGGCTCAAGTCCTTTTGTCATCTTCGCAACACCGCTCTTGTTTAAATCGATCGCTATTCTGCTAGATATATGAGGAATTGTTTTTAATGATATTTTCATTATATGAGCCTAGTTGTTAAATTGTTGCGAGATTTTACACTACATAAGGTAAAAGTTTGATTATATACTTAAATTTGGCATAGATAAAAGATATTGTTTTTTTCAATACTCATTTATGATTTATTATTCATAATGTGATAAGAAAAAATTTTGATACCTTTTGATATAATTACAAAATATTATAATTAATGAGTTTGTAGCTAGGTATTCTACATACTACAAGGGGGCTTTTATGGAAAGAAGAAGATTTTTACGCTGCAGCATGGCGGCTGCTATAACATTGCCAGGTATCGCGTCACTCTCAGGATGTGGAGGCGGTGGTGGTGGTTCAAGTACATCTTCAAGTTCTTTAAGCACTACAGATCAACAAGTTGTTAGTATTTCCAATGCACAAGCTTTAAATGATTCGGTACATAATGAAATCAGTTCCACTTCTACTGAACTTTTAGTTGGTACGTCTGCGTCTGCTGCTCCATCATTGACTGGGTTAATACGCTCTTCTTCAATGGCACCTAGTTTTACATCAGGAGTTTTTAGTGCTTTTACAGGGGGAAATCTTGCTATTTCTAACGCAACTTTTACTAAAGAAAACGCAGCTGATTCTTATTTTGAATTTTCCTCCTGGGAAGATAAGCTTGCAAATTATAATCTGGCTTATTCACAGGCAACTGCTCAGATTACGAAACTAAAAGCGAGTTTGAGACTCTATGGATACAAACAGTCAACTGCAACGCAAGTTGCTGTAAAGCAAAGTGGAGCACTTGTTGCACCGGCTAAAAGCTCAGCTTCAGATGCTCTATTAGCAACATTTAACAAAGCAATCACAGATTTTAAAAATGCTGATTTTGGAGCTGTCGCACTCGATGGTTTGTCTCTTGCAATTAATGCTGTTCTTGTTCTCCTAGAAGCGCTTAAAGGTACTACAAGCGGCTATTATTATGCTACTCTAGCGTTTAATGCTATTGAGGACATCCTAAAATGGATTCAGGTAAAAAGCTTAAGCAACATTAGTTTTTCAACAGATACGAGTATTATTCTCAGCATTTCTAAAATGGCAATTGCGGCGATTAGTGTTCTTGGCATTGTCGGACTTGAAAACCTTAAAGCACCAGTAAATACTGCATCTGCTCCTTCTAGAGCATCAGCTTTAACAGCAGATGAGCAAGCAGAACTCACTGCATTTTTAGAAGGTACTAAACTTCAAAGTCAACTCATTTTAACGCTTACATCTTTTGTTGATAGTGTCATGCAAAATATAGTTGGTTCAACCCAAACTCGTGCTGATGAATTGGCAAATACCGTAGACAACACAGATGGTACATATACACTCACAGCTGATGATGAAGCACTGGTCACTTCTCTTCAACAACAAGCTCTAGTACTTGCAGCTCTTGGGCTTGTTATGAAAGTCTTAGTTGATTTTTACAATGCTGGACTAGGTTCAACAACTGATGAAACGCAGCTTGATGGTGATGCACAAACTTACTCTGCACTGTTTGGAAACCCGATTAGCGCTTTTGACACAATTTTTTCAGGTTTTACATCAAGTAATTTCACAACACTGTTTTCTGACAATACAATTATTAGCCAACTACTCGCAGACTGGCAAACTCTCAATCCAAATATCGAACTCACATCTACAGCAGATGCACTTGAAGCAACAGCAAATGCAGAAGAGAACGCAGTTGGCTTCGCATCACTCATGGCGCAGCTGTCGTATCAATTTAGCTCAGATACTGCGACTCAAGCCTATACTTTTGCAACAAATATGTCTGAATTAGCATATCAATTTACAATGAAAATTGAAAATGATGCTTATACTTTTGCTATGCAAGGTATGGAGTACGGCTACTTATTTGCTTCACGAGGGGAAGAAGTTGGTTTAATGGCCGATCGTATTTTATGGATGGCAGTGCAAATTGGACAGATGGCAGACAGAATCGGTGAGATGGCAGATAGAATTGTTTATACAGAACAGCTAATTGTTTATACAGAAATGCTTATCTTAGATTTTGGACTGCTCATTTACGGTGGTATGAAACAGATTACAAATCTTATGCTTATGGGAATGGCTATTGTATTTGACAGAGAATGGTACACTCCATCTGAAAGCGATCCAATATTAACGGTCATCTCAAGTATGACTACTCAGATGCTTTCAGACATGCAAGTGTATCAACTTGCAGTTCTTGAAAATCAAAACATACTTCGACAAACAACGCTTGGAGCCTTAGATTGGATACAAGGCGAGTATTAATCTCTCTTGGGTGCAGCATTGCCTCTTTGTGTGCTGCACCAAGTGCAAGCGAAGTTTATGAAAAAACTGCGAAAGTTCTTTCGCAGCCTCAAATAAAATTTCAGGTTGCCTCGACCATTACAAGTGGAAACTATGTTGAAGAACAAGTCTTTAGCTTAGCCAGAATTGAAGATAAAACGCAGTCATCTGTTTTAGTCTGTTTTGCTTCTCCTGTTAAAATAAAGGGAACAGCTATACTCATGAAAAAAAATCTTGACGAATCTCAAGCATCTGTTTTTTTCCCATCACTTGGGCGCACCCGTCTTATACCAAAGCAAAATGAAAAAGATGAAGTCTTCGGCTTAGGACTCTCCTTTTCTGAGATGCAAAATAACAAAGATGACCTTACTTTTTTACAAACAGTTACCCAAGATGAGAAATTGTACTATCAATTGCAAAAAAAATTAGATGACACTAGAACTGTCTATACGATTTCCGTAGATGATATTATTCTTAAAAAAATGGATATTTACAAAGAAGAACTGCTTGTTAAAGAAGTTTTTGTGGATGAACTAAAAAAAATAAATACTAAGATTATGATTACAAAATGGCATATTTTTGATCATCTGAAAAATCAGACTTTAGCTTACAATATCAAAGAAGATTCAATACAAAATTTTGTTGATAAAAAAATATTTAGCAACTCTTCTCTTAGTCATTGCAC